>SIRV01000156.1 GCA_004366195.1 Actinomycetota bacterium | reverse complement strand
GGTGCCCGCGCCCTGCGCGAGCGGCTCGCCCGTCCATCCCGCGACCGGGCCCTCCTCGAGGAGCGGCTCGATGCTGTGGAATGGGCTGCGGGCCGACCGATGGAGCGGGAGCGTGCGCGGGCGGTGGACCGCTACGCGGCGAGGGCGGACTTCGCGGTCTCGACCAGCCCCGCGAACGCGCCGGGGTCCCGCACGGCGAGGTCGGCGAGGATCTTCCGGTCCACCTCCACCCCCGCCTTCGCGAGGCCGTGGACCAGCTGCGAGTAGGACAGGCCGTGCTGGCGGGCGCCTGCGCTGATACGGGCGATCCAGAGGCGGCGGAACTGCCCCTTGCGGTCCCGGCGGTCGCGGTAGGCGTACATGCCGGAGTGCATGACCTGCTCCTTGGCCACCTTGTAGCGGCGGGAGCGGGCTCCGACGTACCCCTTCGCCTTGGCGAGGACCTCGCGGCGCTTCTTCCGCGCGTGGACCGAACGCTTGACCCTGGTCATCGTCCCTACTTCCCGAGGAGCCGACGGATGACCTTGCGCTCGGCCGTGACCTCGGCCATGCCCTCGATCCTCCGCTTCCGGCTCGAGCTCTTCTTGGTCAGCATGTGGTTCCCGGTCGCCTTGCGGTGGAGCACCTTCCCGGTGCGGGTGATGCGGAACCGCTTGGCGGTCGCCCGGTGCGTCTTCATCTTCGGCATGCTCATCCCTGCGCTTCCTGGGCCCGCTCGCGGGATCCCTTGGCCCCCGGCTTCTTCGCCGGCGCGATCACCATGACCATGTTGCGGCCGTCCTGCTTCGGCTCCGCCTCCACCACGGCCAGCTCACCGAGGTCCTCGACGAGCCGGTCCAGGATCCGGCGCCCGAGCTCCGTGTGGGCCATCTCCCGGCCGCGGAACATGATGGTGACCTTGACCCGCGCCCCCGCCGTCAGGAACCGCACGACGTGGCCCTTCTTGGTCTCGTAGTCGTGCGGGTCGATCTTCGGGCGGAACTTGATCTCCTTGACCTCGACCCTGGCCTGCTTCTTGCGGGCTTCCTTCAGGCGGATGTCCCGCTCGTACTTGTACTTGCCGTAGTCCATGATGCGGCACACGGGCGGGCTCGCCTGAGGCGCCACCTCGACCAGGTCGAGGTCGAGCTCCCGCGCTCGACGCAGCGCCTCCTGCGTGGAGACGATCCCGATCTGTGCCCCATCAGGACCCACGAGCCGCACCTGCGGCGCGCGGATCCGGTCGTTCAGGCGTGGTTCGACCGAGACCCCGCATCACCTCCCATCGATGGAAACGCACCGACCGCCGTCGGTGCGCGCAGACCACACGGAGAACCTCCGCCCAGTATAGGAGGGGTCCGCCGCGCTGTCGACGGATGGCCGGCGCTCAGCCGAGCGCACGGACGTTCGCGGCCTGCTTGCCCTTCGGGCCATCGACGATGTCGAACTCGACGACCTGGCCCTCGGTCAGGGTCTTGTAGCCCTCCCCGAGGATGGCCGAGAAGTGGACGAACACGTCCTCCGCCCCCTCGCGGGAGATGAACCCGTAGCCCTTCTCGTTGCTGAACCACTTCACGGTACCCTGCTCTGCCAACGAACCCCTCCTGGTGCGTGAGCGCGCGCGAGCGTAGCACGGGGGCCGCGGTGGGGCAACGGCCGTCGCGCCTCACCAGTCCGGGTCGAGGGGCCTGCCGTAGTCGTCCTCGAGGCGCTGGGTGTCGTCCTCCGTCGTGTACCCGTAGGCGATCTCGAGCACCCGCCCCCGGCGATCGCCGTGGTTCGAGATCCGATGCGCGGTCTCCGCCGCCACCTGGAACTCGTCCCCCGGCTGCGCCTCCACGACCCGGTTGCCGATCATCACGGTGAGGCCGGGGTCGAGCACCACCCACATCTCGTCCCGCAGCCGGTGGTAGTGGACGCTCGTCTCCTGCCCCGGCTCCACCGTGATGACCCGGACGGAGGCCGGTTGGTTCAGCGCGTAGGTGACCACCTTGCCCCAGGGCTTGTCGACGATCACCGCTCATCCCTCCGGGAGCTGCGCGAGGAGCGAGGCCATCTCCATCGCCGCCATCGCCGCATCCCATCCCTTGTTGCCGTGCTTGCCGCCGGCCCGGTCGACGGCCTGCTCGAAGGTGTCCGTGGTGAGGACCCCGAAGATGACCGGGACGCCGGTGTCGTCGGCCGCCCGGCGGATCCCGTTCGCCGCCTGCTGGGCCACGTGGTCGAAGTGCGGGGTCTCGCCTCGGATCACCGCCCCCAGGCACACGACCGCCGCGTACCGGCCGCTCGAGGCCAGGCGGCGGGCCACGAGCGGCAGCTCGAAGGAGCCGGGGACCCACGCGAGGTCCACGTCGTCCTCCCCCGCCCCCTGCGCGACGAACGCCTCGAGGGCCCCGTCCACCAGCTTGCGGACGACCACCTCGTTGAAGCGGCTCGCCACCACGGCGAACCGACGGCCGTCGGCCCGCTCGGTCCCGCGGAGCTCCCTCACGGCGCCTCCACCGCCGCGGGCGCGTCGAGCGAGAGCAGGTGGCCGAGCTTCTCGCGCTTGGTCCGCAGGTAGTCGATGTTCTCAGGGTTCGGCCGGATCTCGAGCGGCACGCGCTCCAGGATCGACAGGCCGTAGCCCTCCAGGCCGGCGCGCTTGGCGGGGTTGTTCGTGAGGAGGCGCATCGAGCGCACGCCGAGGTCGACGAGGATCTGCGCCCCGATCCCGTAGTCGCGCGGGTCGGGCGGGAAGCCGAGCTCCTCGTTGGCCTCGACCGTGTCGAGCCCCCGCTCCTGGAGCTGGTAGGCGCGGATCTTGTGGGACAGGCCGATGGCCCGACCCTCGTGTCCGCGCATGTACAGGACGACGCCGCGCCCCTCGGCCGCGACGGCATCCAGGGCCGCCTCGAGCTGCATCCCGCAGTCGCACCGCAGCGAACCGAAGACGTCGCCGGTCAGGCACTCGGAGTGGACCCGGACGAGGACGCCCTCCCCGTCCCCGATCTCCCCCGCCACCAGGGCCACGTGGGTGAGGCCGTCCACGGTGCTCTCGTAGGCGTGGGCGCGGAAGACCCCGTGGCGCGTGGGGATCCTCGCCTCCGCCACCCGCCGGATCAGCTTCTCGCGGCGGCGGCGGTACTCGATGAGGTCGGCGATGGAGATGATCTTGAGCCCGTGCCGGGACGCCACCTTCACCAGGTCGGGGAGCCTGGCCATCGAGCCGTCCTCGTTCAGCACCTCGCAGAGCACGCCCGCCGGGTACAGGCCGGCGAGACGGGCGAGGTCCACCGCCGCCTCGGTGTGCCCGGCTCGCTTCAGCACCCCGCCCTCCTGCGCCATGAGGGGGAAGACGTGGCCGGGCATCCGGATGTCGTCGTGGGTGAGGTTGGGGTCGGTGATCGCGCGCGCCGTGGCCGCTCGGTCGTAGGCGCTCGTCCCCGTCGTGGTACGGCCCTTGACGTCGATGGAGACGGCGAAGGCCGTGCCGTGGCTCTCGTTGTTCCGGCTCACCATCAAGGGGATGCCGAGCTCGTCCAGGCGCTGCCCGGTGACCGGCAGGCACACGATGCCGCGGCCGTGCGTGACCATGAAGTTGATCGCCTCCGGGGTCACCTTCTCGGCGGCGATGATGAAGTCGCCCTCGTTCTCGCGGTCGGCGTCGTCGACGACGATGACGATGCGCCCGGCGCGGATCTCCTCCAGCGCCTCCTCGGTCGTCGCCAACACCGACCGGTCGAGCTCCTCCTGCGTCCGGCTCATGCCCTGCTCCCGTCCATCAGCGCCTCCACGTACTTGGCGATCACGTCCACCTCCAGGTTCACGGGGTCCCCGACCCGGGCCGCCCCGAGGGTCGTGACGGCGCGCGTGTGCGGGATGCGCGCGACCGAGCACGCGCGCCCGCCGAGCGCCGCCACGGTCAGGCTCACCCCGTCCACGGCCACCGACCCCTTCTCGACGAGGTACCGGCGGAGCTCCGCCGGCGCCTCGACGCTCATCCAGGCGCCGCCGCCCTCGTCCCGCTCGAGCGCCACGATCGTCCCCACGCCGTCGACGTGCCCCTGCACCAGGTGCCCGCCGAGCCGGCTGGAGAGCGTGAGCGGCCGCTCCAGGTTCACCGGGTCGCCCGGCGAGAGCCGCGAGAACG
>SIRV01000155.1 GCA_004366195.1 Actinomycetota bacterium | reverse complement strand
CCGCGTACGAGGGGTCGGTCAGCACCTCCTGGTACCCGGTCATCGCGGTGTTGAACACGGCCTCGCCGAAAGCCTCGCCGGGCGCGCCGAACGCGGTCCCCCGCACGACGGTGCCGTCCTCCAGCGCGAGCAGCGCCGTCCGCCTCACCGCTCCGCCTTCCCGTCGGCGACCACCAGCTCGCCCCGGTAGATCGTGTGGACGACGCGGCCGCGCAGCGTCCGACCGATGAACGCCGAGTTGCGGCTGCGCGAGGCGAAGGGGGGTTCCACGACCCACGTTGCCGCCGGGTCGAAGGCGACCAGCATCGCCGGCCGCCCCGGCTCGATGGGCCCGCCGTGGTCGGCCGCCCCGAGGAGCCGAGCCGGCGCCGTCGACATGGCCTCGATGGCCCGGAGCAGGCTCAGCTCGCCCGGCTCGACGAGCTCGGTGAGGACGGCGGCGAGCGCGGTCTCCAGCCCGATCGTGCCGGGCGCCGCCTGGTCGAACTCGACCTCCTTGCGCTCCACGGGATGCGGAGCGTGGTCGGTCCCGATCACGTCGATCGTGCCGTCCGCGAGCCCCCGCCGGAGCGCCGCCCGGTCCTCCGCGGTCCGCAGCGGCGGGTTCACCTTCAGGTTCGTGTCGTACGTGACGAGGTCGGCGTCGGTGAAGACGAGGTGGTGGGGGGTCACCTCGGCCGTGACCCGCAGGCCCTCGGCCTTGGCTCGCCGGACCATCTCCACCGAACCGGCCGACGAGAGGTGGAGCAGGTGCAGGCGCCCTCCGGTGAGGCGGGCGAGCGCGAGGTCGCGGGCGACCACGATCTCCTCGGACTCCCGGGGCTTGCCCTGGAGGCCGAGCACCGCCGAGTGCTGCCCCTCGTGCATCTGTCCGCCCTCGGAGAGGGCCGGGTCCTCGCAGTGCTCGGCGATGGCCACCTCGCCGAAGGCGAGGGCGTAGGTGAGCGCGTTGCGGAGCAGCTGGGGGTTGGCGACGACCCGACCGTCGTCGCTGAAGACGCGGACGCCGGCCTCCACCATCTCGCCGAGCTCGGCCAGGTCCTCCCCGGCGAGACCGCGGGTGACGGCCCCCACCGGGTAGACGTCGCAGAGCCCGGCTGCCGCGGCGAGATCGATCACCTCCCTGATCACGGCGGCGTCGTCGGCCACCGGGTCGGTGTTCGCCATCGGCGCCACCGCCGTGTACCCGCCGAGGGCGGCCGCCCGGCACCCCGTCTCCACCGTCTCGGCGTCCTCCCCGCCCGGCTGGCGGAGGTGGGTGTGGGGGTCCACGAGCCCCGGCGCGATCACGAGACCCGAGCAGTCCAGCTCGAGGGCGCCCGCCGGGAGGGCGTCCGGCGGCACGATCCGCCCCTCGGCCACCCCCACGTCGGCCACCTCGTCCCGACCGGCGGCGGGGTCCACGACCCGGCCGCCGCGGAGCAGGATCGCCTCAGGCATCGCCGCCCACCCCCTCGGCCTTGCCGCCGAGCAAGAGGTAGAGCAGGGCCATCCGGATCGCGATGCCGTTCGTGACCTGCTCCTCCATGACCGCCTGCGGGAGGTCGGCCACGTCGGACTCGATCTCCACGCCCCGGTTCATCGGGCCGGGGTGCATGATCAGGCAGCCCTCGGGCAGCATCCCCACCCGCTCCCGGGTGAGCCCGTACAACCGCGAGTACTCGCGCAGGCTCGGGAAGAAGCGCTGCCGCTGGCGCTCGCGCTGGATGCGGAGCAGGTAGCAGACGTCGAGCTTGGGCAGGACCGCCTCCAGGTCGTAGGAGACCGCCACGCCCCAGGTCGGGGCCTCCGGCGGGATCAGCGTCGGCGGCCCGACCAGCGTGACCTCGGCGCCCATCTTCACCAGGCCGAAGGAGAGCGACCGGGCGACGCGCGAGTGCAGCACGTCTCCCACGATCGCGACGCGCAGGCCCTCCAGCCGTCCGAGCCGGTCGCGCATCGTGTACAGGTCGAGGAGCGCCTGGGTCGGGTGCTCGTGGGTGCCGTCACCGGCGTTCAGGACGCTGCCCCGCACCCACCGGGTGAGGGTGAGGGGCGCCCCGCTCGAGGCGTGGCGGATCACGATGGCGTCGGCGCCCATGGCCTGGAGGGTAAGGGCCGTGTCCTTCAGGCTCTCCCCCTTGGCGACCGAGGTGCCGCTCGTGGTGAAGTTGATGACGTCGGCCGAGAGCCGCTTGGCCGCGAGCTCGAAGCTGATCCGCGTCCGCGTCGAGTTCTCGTAGAAGAGGTTCACGACGGTGCGGCCGCGGAGCGCCGGCACCTTCTTGATGACGCGCGTGCCGACCTCCCGGAAGGACTCGGCGGTGTCGAGGATCCGCAGGACGTCCTCGGCCGTCAGGTCGTTGATGGAGAGCAGGTGCTTGTTCATGCCGATCCCCCCGGTTCCCCCGCCGGTTCCTCCACGTACACCGCGTCCTCGCCGTCGAGCTCGCGCAAACACACGCGGACGACCTCGTCCCTGCGCGTCGGCACGTTCTTCCCGACCGAGTCGGCGCGGATCGGGAGCTCGCGGTGCCCCCGGTCCACGAGCACGGCCAGCTGGATCGCCCGCGGGCGGCCGAGGTCGACCAGGGCGTCCATCGCCGCGCGGATCGTCCGACCGGTGTAGAGCACGTCGTCCACGAGGACCACGACCCGGCCGGTGATGTCGACGTCGATCCGGGTCTCGTGCACCTCCGGCGCCTCGGCCCGCATCCCGATGTCGTCGCGGTAGAAGGTGATGTCGAGGACGCCGACCGGCGGCGCCTGCCCCTCGATCCGCTCGATCTCGCGCGCCAGGCGCCGGGCCAGATCGTCCCCGCGGTTGGCGATGCCGACCAGCACGACGTCCTCGGCGCCGTGGTTCCGCTCCACGATCTCGTGGGCGATCCGGGTGACGGCCCGCCGGATCTCGTCCTCGTCCAAGATCCGGGTGGCGCTCACCCCGCCCGCCCCCGGATGCAACGAACGCCCGGCCGCGTGCGCGGCTGGGCGCGATCGGTGCTGCTCATCCTCACGCTCCCTTCCCGGCCTCACCGGACCGGACTTAAAGGGGAAGTTCCTCGGCGCCAAGGATACCGCCGGACGGGCCGCCCGGCACGCCGGTGCCCTAGACTGAGGTGGGTCGGATCCTCGAGCGGAAGGTGGTCACATGCCAGGACCCAGTGAGTGGCTCGTCGTCGCGATCGTCGCCCTCGTGGTGATCTTCGGCGCGAAGAAGATCCCCGAGATGGCCCGGTCGCTCGGCCGTGCGCAGAGCGAGTTCAAGAAGGGCCTGCGCGAGGGGCAGCAGGAGCTCGGTGAGACGCCGCCGGCGCAGCCCCCGGCCGCCCAGCCGCCGGCCCAGGCGAGCGGCGAGGGCGCGGATCGGCCCGAGGGCGCGCCGACGCAGGGCGGCGAGGGCTCCTAGCCCCCCTGCCCCGCTCGCTCGCGAGCGATCGCCCCGAGCACGCCGTTCACGAACCGCCCCGAGTCCTCGGTGGAGAGCTCCTTCGCCGCCTCGACCGCCTCGTCGATGGCGGCGGCCGACGGCACGTCCGGCCGGTACACGAGCTCGTAGCAGCCCACCCGCAGGATCGTCCGGTCGAGCGACGGCATGCGGCCGATCGACCACCCCTCGGCGTGGGCCTGGATGAGCCGGTCGAGCTCCTCGAGGTGCTCGGCCACCCCCGCCACCAGTTCGCGCGCGAACGGCGCGACCTCGCGCCCGGCTTCCTCCCAACCCTCGAGCGCCTCGAGCGGGTGCTCGCCGAGGACGTCGGCCTGGTAGAGGATCTCGATCGCCTGGCGCCTGGCGCGTCGGCGCCCGGCCACGGCTACTTCACCCGCTCGATGTACTCGCCGGTGCGGGTGTCGACCTTGACCCGCTCCCCCGGCTCGACGAAGAGCGGCACCTGGATCCGGAGCCCCGTCTCGAGGACCGCCGGCTTCATCGCCGTCGTGCGCGTGTCGCCCTTCACCGCCGGCTGGGTCTCGGTCACCGTGAGGACCATGGAGGCGGGCAGCTCCACCGCGATCGGGTTCCCTTGGTGCATGGCGACGGTCGCCGTCTGGCCCTCGGCGAGGAAGCGCTCGGCCCCGCCCGCCACCTCCACGGGCACCGGGATCTGCTCGTAGCTCTCGAGGTCCATGAACACCAGGTTGTCGCCGTCCCGGTACAGGTACTGCATCTCCTTGCGCTCGACGATCGCGAGGCCGACCTTCACGTCGGCGTTGAAGGTCCGCTCGATCACGGCGCCGGTCCTCACGTTCCGCAGCTTGGTGCGGACGAAGGCGCCGCCCTTGCCCGGCTTCACGTGCTGGAACTCGATCACCTGGAACAGGGTCCCGTCGAGGTCCAGCGTCATCCCGTTCTTCAGATCGTTCGTGGACACGGTCATGCTCATCGGACGGTCTCCTCGGGTCGCATCGGCGCAGGAAGCATAGGGCCGCCGCCGCCGGGCATCACGGGCCGAGGACGAGGAGCTCGCGCGGCGCGCGGCCGAGCACGGCCGGCCCCTCTGGCGTGACGAGGACCATGTCCTCGATGCGCACGCCGCCGAGGCCCGGCAGGTAGACGCCGGGCTCGACGGTCACGATCGCGCCCTCCGGGAGCACCTCGTCCGCCGGCGCCTCCCGGCGCAGGAAGGGCACCTCGTGGATCTCGAGCCCCACCCCGTGGCCGAGCCCGTGGGGGAAGGCCTCCCCGAGCCCCGCCGTCTCGATCACCGAGCGCGCCGCCGCGTCCACCTCGCGGAGCCTCGCGCCGGGGCGGGCGGCGGCGATCCCCGCGGTCTGGGCGGCGAGCACCAGCCCGTGGATCTCCCGGAGGCGGGCGGGGGGCTCCCCGAAGGCCACCGTCCGCGTCATGTCAGAGCGGTAGCCGTCCACCGCCGCGCCGAAGTCCACCTTCACCACGTCGCCGGGGCGGAGCGGCCGGTCGCACGGGTCGTGGTGGGGCTCGGCGGCGTGCTCCCCGAACGCCGCGATCGTCTCGAAGCCCCGATCCTCCGCGCCCGCCCGGCGCATCGCGACCTCGAGCTCCAGGGCGAGCTCGCGCTCGGTGACCCCCTCCCGCAGGCCGGACAGGACCACGCGCTCGAACGCCTCATCGGCCGCCGCCTGGGCGCGGGCGATCCGCTCGCGCTCCTCGGGGTCCTTCACCGCGCGCAGCCGCTCGACGAGGGGCTCGGTCGGAACGAGCTCGATCCCGGCGGCCGCCTCGGCCAGCCGCCGCCATCCGCCGTAGGTGAGCCCCTCGCGTTCGAACCCCACCCGCGCGGCCCCCAGGTCGGCGAGGGCCCGGGCGAGGTGCGGTGCGGCCTCGTCCCGGTAGACCCGCCGCTCG
>SIRV01000154.1 GCA_004366195.1 Actinomycetota bacterium | reverse complement strand
TTCTTGCCGCGGCCGCGTCCGCCGCGGCGGCGGCGCTTCTTGGGAGCGGCGGGGGTCTCCTCGTCCGCCTCCGGCGGCACCGGCTCCGCCCCGGCCTCGGCCGGAGCCTCCGCCACGACGGCGGAGGATCCCTCCTCGACGTCGCTCGCTGGAGCCGATGCCTCCTCGCCCGCGGGGGCCTCCGGCGCCTTCTTCTTGCCGCGGCCGCGTCCGCCGCGGCGGCGGCGCTTCTTGGGAGCGGCGGGGGCCTCTCCGGCCGCGGGCTCGGTCACCGCATCACCCGCCTCGACGGCGATCACCTCCTCCTCGGCGGCCGGCCCGGCGGTCCCCTCCGGCGGGCCCTCGTCGGGCGCAGGCTCCGCCGCGGGGACGGACCCGGCCTCCGGCGCGCCGGACGCCGCCCCGCTCCCGCCGCCGCGGCCTCCGCGCCCTCGGCCGCCACGGCGGCGCCGCTTGGGCGCCGGAGCGGCGTCGAGGGCCTCCTCGACCCGAGCTGCATCCGCCGGTCCCGACTCGATCCCGGCGGTCGTCTCGACGACCGCGCTCTGCTCCTCACCCATGGACGCTCCTCCCACCTGCGCGAACGCGGCATCGCCGGCGTGGAACGGGGACGAGCGGTGCGGCTCGAAGGTGCGAGCCCCCGAAGGCGGGAGCGGCATCCGACGAGGTCGCTGTGGGGTCGGACGGAGCCGGTCTCGGACCGGTCCCGGCCGCCGGCGCACGTTCGTGCACGAGCAGGTTCCCGTCCCGGCGCCGGCCTCCGCGCCACGACCTCCCGGGACCCGCCCGGACGCCTGCAGCGCGAGCCGCGCCGTATGTCCTATCCCGCCGAGGCGCAGCGCCCTCCGCGCGCGCTCGACGGGCACGCCTGGCAACAGCCTAGCAGGCGAACGGCTCCCTCCGGGAGGTACTGGGAGGACTAGCCCTGAGGGACTAGGCTCCATCCGGATGGAGCAACCCGGAACCCGCTCGCCGCCGGATACCGAACACCCCCGGCGTGGACCGAGACTCCGGGGTGTGGAACGGGCGCTCGTGTCCTCGGCCGCACGCGTGCGGGTGCTGGTCGTGGACGACAACGCGGGGTTCCGCGAGTCCCTGATGTCCCTCCTCGTCACGGGGGACCTGGACGTGGTCGGCGAGGCGTCCTCGGGGCTCGAGGCCCTGGAGCTCGTCGATCGGGTCCATCCCGACGTCGTCCTCATGGACGTGCGGATGCCGGGGATCGACGGGATCGAGACCACGCGACGCCTGAAGGCCGCCCATCCGGAACTCGGGGTCGTCGCGCTGTCCGGCCACGAGGACCAGGAGGTCGTCCGGGACATGCTGGTGGCCGGCGCCAACGGGTACGTCCTCAAGGACTCCGAGGGCGACGAGATCCTGAGCGCGATCCTCGAGGCCGCGGGCGGCCGGGCCCTCCTCTCACCGGTCATCACCCCCCGGGTCATCGAGGAACTGGCCGAGGCGCTGGAGCGGGAGCGCCGACGGGCGCGCGAGCTCGAGCAGGCACAGGCCGCCCTGGTGGAGCGCTCCGCCCGCCGCCAGCAGCTCGTGGCCAGGCTGTCGCACGAGCTCCGAACGCCGGTGACCGTCATCCTGGGCATGGCCCAGACCCTGGCCAAGACCCCCGACGGTCCGGATCGGACGGAGCTGCTCGAGCGCATCATCGCGCGCGCCCGGGACCTCGCGCGCCTCGTCGAGCGGTTCGAGCTCACCGTCGACGCCGGCCTCGCGGAGCACGTCGACCTGGCGCGGCTCGCCGCCGAACTCGCCTCGCACAGCCCCCGCATCCGGGTGGAGGTCCGAGGGAGGGTTCCGGAGGTCACGCTGAGCCCGGGCGCCGCGAGGCGGATCCTCGAGGAGCTCCTCGACAACGCGCTCCGGTTCTCCCCGGAGGGCTCGCCGGTCGAGGTGATGCTCGGTCCGGGCCCCGGCCGCGTCGAGGTCCGGGTCCGCGACCGGGGACCGGGGATCGCGCCGCAGGACCGGGAGCGGATCTTCAGCCCGCTCGAGCAGGTCGAGGACGTGAACGTCCGCACCCACCAGGGCGCGGGGATGGGCCTCGCGCTGGCGCGGACGGCGGCGAGGGCGATGGGGGGCGACGTGACGCTGGAGGCCTCCGGTCCGGAGGGATCCACCTTCCTGTGGACGATCGCGCTCGATCGGTGACCCCGACCATCAGATGAACCGGCGCATGTGGATGTTCAGCAGCAGCCCCACGGCGACGGCGTTGGTGAGGAGCGAGCTGCCGCCGTAGGAGATGAAGGGCAGCGTGATGCCGGTGATCGGCATGATCCCGATGGTCATCCCGATGTTCACGAACATCTGGATCGCGAACATCGAGGCGATGCCGGCCGCCACGTAGGTGCCGAACGGGTCCTTCGCGAGCGCCGAGATCCGCAGCGCGCGCCACAGCAGGAGCGCGAACAGGAGGAGCAGCGTCACCGATCCGACGAACCCGAACTCCTCGCCGGCCACGGTGAAGATGAAGTCGGTGTGCTGCTCCGGGACGAAGTCGAGGTTCGTCTGCGACCCGCGCAGGTAGCCGAGGCCCGTGAGGCCCCCGGACCCGATCGCGATCTCCGCCTGCTGACGGTTCCAGAGGGCGCTCGCATCCACGTTCGCCGGGTCGAAGAGGGCGCGGACCCGCTCGAGCTGGTACTCGCGCACGAGGCCCGTCTGCAACGCCGCGACGACGAGGACGAGTCCGGTGAGGCCGAGCACCGCGAGGTGCCTGCCCCGGGCCCCGGCGACGACCAGCATCCCCACCAGGATCGAGGCCAGCACGATCGAGGTCCCGAGGTCGGGCTGGAGGAACACGAGGAGCGCCGGCAGGCCGGCGATCGCCGTCGCGCTGTACACGTGCGGCAGGGCCAGCTCGCCCGTGGAGCGGCGCAGCTCGGACAGGAACGTGGCGAGCATGACGATGAGGGCGATCTTGGCGACCTCGGAGGGGGTGAGCTGGAAGCCGAACAGCTCGAACCAGCGCTGCGAACCCTTCACAGCGGTCCCGAGGGGCGTCCGCACCAGCACGAGGAGCACGACCGCCCCGAGGTAGATCATCCCCGCGTACACCTTGAGGAAGCGGTAGTCGACGCTCGCGACGAGCAGCGCCAGGACCACGCCGAGGGCGGCGAAGGTCGCCTGCCGCTTGAGGTAGAAGCCGGGGTCCTCCCCGATCGCCGCGAGCGAGCGGTGGGTGGCCGAGTAGATGAGCAGGAGGCCGACCGACACGAGGGCCACCGACACGAGGACCAGGACCGGGTCCAGGTGTCGGATCGGCCGACGCTCGGCCGGCACGACGCGCCCGGCGACGAGGTCCATCAGTCCGTCCCCTCCGCGCCCACGGTGTCGCTGGTCTCCAGCCCGTAGATCCCCTCGATGATGTTCCTCGCGATCGGCGCGGCGGTGGTGGAGCCGTGGCCGCCCTGCTCCACGACCACCACCACCACGTGTCGCTCGCCGCCCCCGTCGGTCATGGCGGCGAACCACGAGGTGTCCTGGCGGCCGAAGACCTCGGCCGTGCCCGTCTTCCCGGCCACCCACACCCGACCGAAGGGGAACCCCGCGAAGGCGCCGGCCGCCGTCCCCGAGCGCGGGACCTGAGCCAGGGCCTCGCGCACGTACGCGATGTCCTCCTGCGGGAACGGGAGACGCCGCTTGCACCGGATCCGCGCCTCGCGCACGACCGGCCCGTCGGGCCGCTGTACCCGATCGAGGAGGTGCGGGACGCAGACGCGCCCGTCGTTCTGCACGGCCGCATAGGCCGCCGCGAGCTGCAGCGGGGTCACGAGCGTGTCCCCCTGGCCGATCGTCATGAGGATGAAGTCGCCGGGCACCCATCGCCCCTCGGGGAACAGCTTCGGGAACTCCCGGTGGATCTCGGCCTTCCACGCCGCGTCGGGGACCCGGCCGTCCTTCTCGAAGGGCAGGTCGATCCCGGTCGGCCTCCCGAACCCGATCGCGCGCAGGTCGCGTTGGAGCGGCTCGCGCGGCGGCTGGTCGTCGTTGCCGGGGATCCCGTCCTGATCGGGCGGCGGGTAGTAGAGCCTCCAGTACTCGTACCCCATCGGGTAGAAGATCGTGTCGCACGACACAGCGAGCGCGCGAGCCAGGCTCATCACCCCGAGGTTGGCGGAGGTCCAGTTGCGGAACACGTACTGGATCGCGGCCGGATCGCTCTCGTCGTACGGCACGGTCCAGCTCGGGGGGCAGGGGTAGCTCCGCGATGTGCTGACGATCGTCTCGCCGGGCGCGCCCCCCTCCGGCCGGCGGTTCAGCGCCGACAGGAGGATGAAGGGCTTGTAGGTCGAGCCCGGCGCGTACTCGGCCTGGATCGTCCGGTTGATCAGGGGGTACCCGGTGTTCGCCGCGTTGAAGCGCCGCTCGTACTCCTCCTGGGTGAGGGGCCGGGTGAAGATGCTCGGGTCGTAGGTCGGCCAGGACGCCATCGCCTCCACGGCGCCGGTGTCGGGATCCAGCACCACGACGGCGCCGGCGTTCGCCCGGAGGTTCGTCCCCGTGTTGGGGTCGAACACGTGGCGCGCGGCCTCCATCCCCCGCACGAGGCTCTCCTCCGCCAGGCGCTGGATCCGGAGATCGAGCGTGAGCCGGACGTCGTCGCCCGGGACGGGCGGGTCCTCGCCGATCGCGCCGAGGTTGCGGCCGGCCGAGTCCACCCGGTACTTCACGACCCCGTCCTCACCGGCCAGCTCGAACTCGTACACGGCCTCCACCCCCGCCACACCCACCTGGTCGCCGGGGTCGTAGTCGGCGAAGGCGGGGTCGCGCAGCTTCTCCTCGGTGATCTCGCGCAGGTACCCGAGGACGTGGGCGGCGAGGGATCCGTACGGATACGTGCGGACCGGCCGCTCCTCCACCGAGACGCCGGGGAACTCGTCGGCGTGCTCGGCGAGGTAGAAGTAGA
>SIRV01000153.1 GCA_004366195.1 Actinomycetota bacterium | reverse complement strand
CTCGGCCCGACGTCCTGCTCCTCCTCGGGCGGCGGCGCCAGGTCCACGAGGTCCTCCTCGAAGCCGAGGGGCTCGAGGCGGCCCTTCCAGGAGGCCTCAGCGGCGAAGACCACCCGGTGCCCCCGCCGCTCCAGGACCTTCCCGATGCCGATGCAGTTGTTCGTCGGCCCGTACGCGCTCTCGGGCATGAACACGATCGTCAGGCGCTCATCGCTCATCCGTGCGACGACCTCCCTCGTCCAGGATCCGGTGCGCCGAAGGGTACCCGAACCCGCGCGCGGCGACCGTTGCGCCTCCACCCGCCCTCCGCGGCCGGTCAGGTGACCACGATCTTGCCGGTCATGTCGGGGTGGATCGCGCAGCGGTAGCGGAACGTTCCGGCCCGTCGGAAGACCCGACCGAACGTGTCGCCCGGCGCGAGCGGGCCGGAGTCCCAGGTGCCGCTGGTCGAGGTCGTGGTGTGGGTGACGCCCCCCCGGCCTCAGCAGACCTGCATCAGGAACGGGTAGGGATCCACGGCGCGGCCGCCGCCCGGGTGCCACTCGAAGTGATCGTGGGGTCCGCCGGCGTTGCCCGTGGCGCCCACGTACCCGATGACGTCACCCTTCTGGACCCAGCCGAGCTTCCCGAACCGCGACAGGTGCGCGTTGTAGACGTAGCCGAACTCCCCGTAGACCTTCACGGCGAGGCCGCCCATCCGGTTGTTCGCCGTGACGGCGCGGCCGTCGAACGGCGCCACGATCGGCGTGCCGAGCGGGGCCGCGATGTCCACGCCCTGGTGCACGTGGTCGCCGCCCCGCTCCTCGGAACGGTGGACCCAGATCCCGAAGCTGTCGGAGATCGCATGAGGCCCCTGCACGGGGCAGACGGCGAAGGGATGGATCCGCGAGATCTCCCGGATCACGTCCCGCCTCCGCTCCTGGAGGCGCGCGTACAGCTGGCGCGAGGCGAGGAGCTTGCGCCGGAGACGTTCGCGATCGGCCCGCAGTCGCGCCCGCGCGTAGTCGAGCTGGGCCCGGAGCCGAACGATCTGGTCCCGCGCCATCGACACCCGCTCCTCGGCCTGCGCCACCCGGCGCGCGAGGAGCCCGTCGCGCCGGTTCAGCTCCTCCAGGTACCCGACCCGGTTGACGACGTCGGCGACGGACGCCGCCGTGAGCACGTAGAGGAACGGCGTGCCGGGGCCGAGCACGTAGGCGGCGCGGGCCCGCTCGTCCAGGCGCTCCCGGAGGACGGCGAGGCGCCGCTCCAGGCCCCGGATCTGCCTGGAGAGCGTCCGCTCGCGGGCGGCCGCCTCGTGGATCTCGCCCTCCGTCGCGGCGATCCGGGTGGCCAGGCGGTTCAGCTCCCGCTGGAGCTCGCGCATCCGCGCCGCGCTGGCGCGGATCCCGGCCCTCGTCTCGCGCAGCTCCTGACGCGCCTCCCGGAGCTCGTCGTCGGCGCCGGCCGGCGCGGGGGCGCCAAGCAGGAGGAGGCAGGTCACGCCCGCCGCGAGGAGCTCGCGGGACCCGCATCGGCGGGGTCGGAGGATCCGCATCGGGACCCTCGAGCGTACGCCGCTCGCGGGGAGGGCGCTACGGGAGTCGGACCTAGTGCGGAGGGTGGAGGCCGGATGGGGGAGCTCGCCCGCTCCCGCCCGTTGCCCCCTCCCGCACCAGATGCGGTAGGGTGCAGCCGTGAGGGGGTTGCTGCGGTCCCGCTCGGGGTTGGTGGTCGTGCTCGTGCTGCTCGTGTGGGTCATGGGCGCGCAGCCCCCGGTGCGGGACGGGCGGCCGGCGCCGGCGCTGGCGGTCGACGCTGAGCCGGAAGGGATCTTCAAGCTCGACCACCTGATCTTCATCGTGCAGGAGAACCGCTCCTTCGATCACTACTTCGGCACCTTCCCGGGCGCCGACGGGATCCCCTACGACCCGGAGGTCGGTCGCCGGCGGGCCTGCGTGCCGGATCCGGTCCTCGGGCACCCCTCCTGCACCTACCACTCCGGACGGCTGCACCAACTCGGGGGTCCCCACAACTGGAAGTCCTCCCGGATCTCCGTGAACGGCGGGAAGATGAACGGTTTCATCCGGGCCCTCCCTGAGACCCGGCGCTGGTGCGTGGATCGTGCCAGCCGGCGGTGCGAGCGCTTCGTCGGCCCGGATCTCCAGCCCGACGTGATGAGTTGGCACGATGCCCGGGAGATCCCCAACTACTGGATCTACGCGAGGAGGTTCGTCCTCCAGGACCGGATGTTCGCGCCCGCCGACTCCTGGACGCTCCCCGCGCACCTGTTCCTCGTCTCCGGCTGGTCCGCCTCCTGCACCGACCCGTACGACCCGATGTCCTGCACGTCTGATAAGGACCTGAAGGACTACGGTCGGCACGTCTACGGGGGGCCGCCCGTGTACGCCTGGACCGACATCACGTACCTCCTGCACGAGCACGGCGTCTCCTGGGCCTATTACACGGGCGATGGGACGTGCTCCTTCGGGCCCTGCGGCGAGGAGGCCGGCCCGTGGGGCAAGACGCCGGCCGGGAAGAATCCCCTTCCCGGCTTCACGACCCTGCACGAGACCGCACAGCAGGCGAACATCCGGAGCCACGGCGACTTCCTCGAGGCCGCGAGGACCGGGACCCTCCCGGCGGTCTCCTGGGTCGTGCCGGGGAACCGCGTGAGCGAGCATCCCGCCTCCGAGGGAGGGATCCGGAAGGGGATGGCGTACGTGACCCGTCTCGTCAACGCGGTCATGCGGGGTCCCGCCTGGGAGCGCTCGGCCATCTTCATCACCTGGGACGACTGGGGAGGGTTCTACGATCACGTCCCGCCGGTGAAGGTCGACCGACTGGGGTACGGGATCCGCGTGCCGGGGATCATGATCAGCCCGTACGCCCGGCGCGGGTACATCGACCACCAGACCCTGACCTTCGACGCGTACCTGAAGCTGATCGAGGACCGGTTCCTCGGCGGGGAGCGCCTCGACCCCGCCACGATGTCGAGGCCGGACTCCCGCCCCGTGGTGCGGGAGTCGCTCTCCATCCTCGGCGACCTCGCCGCGGAGTTCGACTTCACCCAGCCGCCGCGCGAACCCGTGATCCTCGACCCGACGCCGTTCAAGGACTGACCCCGCCCGAGACCGCTATTGGAGGCGGCGGGGGACCTCGCGCTCCCAGCGCCGGCGCGCGACCTCCCGGCCGTCCTGGAGGACCACGAGCTCCAGCTCGAGCCGGTAGCGCTCCGCGTCGGAGCGGAGCGAGCCCGTCGCCTCGGCCCGGACCGTCGCCTCCGGCCAGGCGATCTCGTACCGGTACCGTCCCTGCGCGACCGTCTGACCGGGGTCGACGGTGGAGACGGTGATGCGTCCCCCGCCGAGGGAGGACACGCGCGTGCCGTCCTCGGTCTCCTCCTCCGAGTCGTGGCCGATCACGACGCTCCGGGTGCGCCCGAGCACGTCCTCCTCGATCCGCCACGTCGCCTTGCGGGTCTCCGGCGCCGGCGCGCCGGGCCCGAAGGTGGGGGCCTCGGCCACGGGGGGCGGGCCCTCCAGCACCGGCAGCACGAGGCGCGAGCCCTCCCGCGAGACCGAGATCGTTCCCGCGAGCGGCGGCGGCCACGAGCTCGGGAAGTCCGCGGCCGCGAGGTCGAGCCGGATCCGGTGTCC
>SIRV01000152.1 GCA_004366195.1 Actinomycetota bacterium | reverse complement strand
CTCACCCCCGTCGCCGCGCCGAGGCGCGCGAGCGCCTCGTCGAGCCCCCGCTCGAGGCCGTCGGGGGCCGCCAGGCGCTCCGCAGCGAAGGCCGTCGCCTCGAGGATCGCTCCTTTCCGTCGCAGCTCGTCGGCCTGCGCCGCCAGGAGGCGGGACCGGCGAGGGATGAGCACGAGCAGCCCCACGCACCCGAGGAGCATGGCGATGAGAGCGGCGACGAGAGGACCCGTGGGCCCGTGTCGCCACGCGATCTCGGCGGTGGCGCCGAGCGCTCCCGCCGAGGCGAGGAGCACGAGGACGTGGGCGAGCCGCCCCAGCGGGCCGGCGGTTCGGCGAGCGCTCACGTAAGGAGCATCGGCCGCCGCGTGGCCTTCCTGAAGCCGGTGCGAGAGGGGGGACTCGAACCCCCACGGCCTTCCGGCCACCGGATCCTAAGTCCGGCGCGTCTCCCGGTTCCGCCACTCTCGCGCCGAAGCAGCGTACCGCGGCTACCAGTAGCGAGCCGTGGACATCGCGGTGATGGCGAGCAGCAGCAGGACCAGGTCCAGCTTGCCGAACCGCTCCAGGTCCGCCCCGAGCCGGCCCATCTCCGCCTGCTGCTCGGCGCTGGGCGGCCCGCCCGCGGCGGCGATCGCGTCGCCGAGGTCGACCATCCGCTCGATGTTCTTCCCGACGCCGTAGTAGCCGACGAAGAACGTGGCCGTCGCGAGGACGGCGCCGATCGTGATCCCGAGGCCGAAGCTCGAGCCCACCCAGTCCCCGAGGCCTCCGCGGTCGCGCAGGTTCAGGAACCAGAGCACCCAACCGGCCGCCACGGTGGTCATACCGAGCCACGTGATGACCTTGGCGACCTTGCGCTTCTTCACGGCGACGCTGAGGAGCGGTCCGGCGCTCGGCCCGACCTCGGCCGCCGAGGGGCCGATGAACCCCACGAACAGGAACGCCGACCCCACCCAGAGCGCCCCCGAGACGATGTGCAGCAGACGCAGCACGATCCAGATCGGTTCCGCACCCAGCAAGCCGTCCCTCCCTTCCGACCGGCGGGCAGCCGACCGGCGGAGCATAGCGGGTCTCCGGCACCCGGTCGACCTTCTCGGCGACCGCAGGCGCCACCGGGGTTGCCCGCACGGACGGGGTGGTGTTCCCCGCTCGTCGGCGCGGGGGCCTCAGGTGGGAAGCGCGGGGTCCGAAACCGACCATGTGAGCGACGTCACCTCCGCTCCCCCAGGACGGCCGCGCGAGGCCCGCGTCATCGGGGGCCTCGCGCGGACCGGCCTCCTGTAGCTGGAGGAGGTTCTGGCCCGTCTCTCGCCTGGGTTCGTCGTGGTCGTCGGCCTCCTCCTGCTCGCGCTGATCGGGCTCGTGGACGCGGTGACCGGCCCACTGGAGGTGGCCGTGTTCTACCTCGTGCCCGTCGGCCTGGTCACGTACTGCCGCGGACGATGGGTGGGGGTGGCGATGGCCGGCGCCGCCGCGATCGCCTGGGGCATCGTGGAGGTCGGGACCGGGGTCACCACGATCGCGAGCCGCGTCACGTACGTCAATGCGCTCACGCGCTTCTACGTGTTCGAGGCCGTGAGCCTGCTCGTCGCCCCCATGCGCGACGTCGTGCTCTGGGAGCGCGAGCTCGCCGAGCGCGAGGCCGCCACGGCAGAGCAGCTGCGCGCCCTGTCCGAGCTCCGCGACGCGCTCGAGCACCAGTCGATCACCGAGGGTCGCGACGTCCGGGCCCTCGCCGAGGTGCGCAGGACCCTGGAGGAGCTTCGCGCGCCGGTGGCGTAGCGGCCCGCCGCGGGTTCGGTGGCATCATGGACGCGTGCTGCGGCTCGCCGTCCGGATGCTCCTCGTGGCCCTGCTCCTCGCCGGATGTTCGACCGGCGGTCCGTCACGCCCCCCGGCGTCCTCCCCGGGGTCCGCGTCCCCATCCGACGCGCCGAGCGCACCATCACCGACCGAGGATCCCCCGAGCCGCCGAGAGCGGATGCTCGCGGCGATCCGGGAGGGGAGCGGGGCCTTCGTCGCCGTTCCGCGCATGCGCTACGTGCCCATGTGGGAGCGGCCCAGGTCCGGCGAGGCCGACTTCGTCCTCGACGCGCGGAGCCCGAACGGTGGGCACACCCCGATGCTCATCGCCGACGCTCGCGTGGATGAGGACGACCGAGCGTGGTTCGAGGTCTACCTGCCGATCCGGCCGAACGGGAGCACGGGCTGGGTGCGGGAGGAGGACGTCCGTCTCGAGGAACGGCGGGAACGGATCGAGGTGGACCTCTCCCGTCGGGTGCTGGAGCGCTACGTCGACGACGAGCTGGTCGCCCGCTTCCGCGTCGGGGTCGGCGCACCCGCGTACCCTACCGGCACCGGGACGTTCTACGTCTGGGTGAAGGTCCCTTACGACCCTCCGCACCCGGCCTACGGGGTCTACGCGCTCGGGCTCTCGGGGTTCTCGCCGGTGCTCTCGGACTGGCCGGGCGAGGGCAGGATGGCCATCCACGGCACCCCGGACCCCGGCGACCGCGGGCAGGCGGTCAGCCACGGCTGCGTGCGGGTATGGAACCCCCAGATGGAGCGCCTCGCCGACGTGCCCCTCGGCACGCCCGTGATCATCCGACCCTAGCCGCCGGCCCGGGAGGGGTGGGCGCTCGGTAGACTCGGGCCGGCCCGATCGGCGGGCCGGGGAAGGAGCGGAGCGATGAGCGAGCCGACCACCGCGCGGGAGCACATCGAGCTCGTCGAGCGCTACAGCGCGCACAACTACCACCCCCTGCCGGTCGTGATCTCGAGCGGGGAGGGGGTCTGGGTCACCGACGTCGAGGGCCGGCGGTACCTCGACATGCTCGCCGCGTACTCGGCCCTGAACTTCGGGCATCAGCACCCCGACCTGGTGAAGGCGGCGCGGGATCAGCTCGAGCGCCTCACGCTCACCAGCCGAGCCTTCCACAACGACCAGATCGGGCCGTTCCTGCGGGACCTCTGCGAGCTCGCCGGGAAGGACCGGGCGCTGCCGATGAACACCGGCGCCGAGGCGGTCGAGACGGCGATCAAGGCGGCGCGCAAGTGGGGCTACCGGGTCAAGGGCGTGCCGGACGGGCGCGCCAAGATCGTCGTCGCGAGCGGGAACTTCCACGGTCGGACCACCACGATCATCTCGTTCAGCGACGACCCGATCTCCCGCGCGGATTTCGGCCCCTACACGCCGGGGTTCGTGACGATGCCCTACGGGGACGCCGACGCGCTCGCCGAGGCCCTCGCCGATCCCGAGGTGGTCGCGTACCTCGTCGAGCCGATCCAGGGCGAGGCGGGAGTGGTCGTGCCCCCCGAGGGCTACCTGCGGCGGGTGCGCGAGCTCTGCACCGAGCACCAGGTCCTGTTCATCGCCGACGAGATCCAGTCGGGGCTCGGCCGGGCCGGCGCGACCTTCGCGTGCGACCTCGAGGGCGTGGTGCCGGACGTGTACGTGCTCGGCAAGGCTCTCGGCGGCGGGATCGTGCCGATCTCGGCGGTCGTGGCCGACGACGAGGTGCTCGGCCTGTTCCGGCCGGGCGAGCACGGGAGCACGTTCGGGGGCAACCCGCTCGCGTGCGCCATCGGGCGGAAGGTGATCGAGCTCCTGCGGACCGGCGAGTACCAGCGGCGCTCGGCCGAGCTCGGCGCCTGGCTGATCGAGCAGCTCCGGGCGGCGGACGTCCCCACCGTGGAGCAGGTCCGGGGCCGCGGGCTCTGGGTCGGCATCGTGCTCCGGCCCGAGGCCGGCGCGGCGCGCGCGGCGTGCGAGCGTCTGCTCGAGGTCGGGATCCTCGCCAAGGACACGCACGAGACGACGATCCGCCTCGCCCCGCCCCTCGTGATCACGAGGGAGGAGCTGGAGTGGGCGCTCGAGCGGATCGTGCCGGTCCTGCGGAGCGCCGCGGCGTAGCCGCCATCAGAACCAGCCGACGTCGGGCGCGTGGTCCACGATGCCGCTGGCGTACCCGAACGCGGTCCGGACGCGCCAGCGGACGTGCTTCGTCGCTCGCAGCCAGGTCCGGGGGAACCGAACGCGGAGCGCGTCCTCGCCCATCGCGGCGTGGACGGTCCCGACCACCTCCCGGCCCTTCCCGTACAGGGTCCGCTCGACCCAGCCGCCGCTCGCCGTGTCCCACTGCACGACGGCGACCCGGTCCCGTCGAGGGCCACCCCGCGAGTCGAACGCGACGTACAGCCACCCGTAGCCCGGCAGCTCGTCGTGGGTGGCGACCTTCACGATCACGTCTCCTTCGGCGCTCCGCACCCGAGCCCGCCGCACGTCGATCCCGCCTGGGGTGTCGCGCGGGTCCGGGAACGACCCCCGGTGGGCGAGCGCGTCGGGGACGACCCCCATCGCCAAGGTCGCCGCGAGCCCCGCCGCCACCATCCGTCTCATCCGCACCATCTCCTTCCCCCGTCACGATGGTGCGCCGCTCGCCGGTGGCCCCGGGTCGACCGGCTCCCCGCCGGTGGGACCCATCCCGGCGCGTGCGGCGATGGCTCGGGCGGCGAGGAGGCCGCTCGCGGCGGCCTGGACGAGACCCCGCGAGGCGCCGACCCCGTCACCGGCGCCGAACAACCCCGGGATCGGCGTCTCCATCTCGGGAGATAGGCGCAGCTGCGCCGAGTAGAACTTCACCTCCACCCCGTAGAGCAGCGTGTCCCGCGCGTAGAGGCCGGGGGCCAGGGCGTCCATCGCCTCCAGCATCTCGAGCACGTCGGTGAGGTACCGGAAGGGGAGGACGAACGCCAGATCGCCCGCGGTGGCTGCGGGGAGGGTGGGACGCACCGAGCCCTCGGCGATCCGCTCCGGCGTCGAGCGCCGCCCGAGCCGGAGGTCGCCGAGGCGTTGGACGATCACGGTGCCTCCGATCAGGTTCGCGAGGTGCGCCACGGAGCGCCCGTAGGCGATCGGCTCGTGGAACGGCTCGGTGAAGCGGGTGGTGACGAGGATCGCGAAGTTCGTGTTCGGGGTGCGTCGGTCGGCGTAGGAGTGGCCGTTCACGGTGACCACGTCCTCGTAGGTCTCCAGCGTGACCTCCCCGTAGGGGCAGACGCAGAACGTGCGGACCCGGTCGCCGAAGGTCCTCGACCGGGTGAGGAGCTTGAACTCGTACAGGGGTCCGGTGAGGGGCTCCATCGTCTCGGCCGCGCACTCCACCCGCACCCCGATGTCGACCAGGTTGCGCGAGGCCGGGAGCCCGAGCCGTCGGGCCTCGGCGTCGAGCCAGTCGGCGCCGGCCCGCCCCGGGGCGAGGATCACGAACGGCGCCTGGATGATCTCCCCGTCGGCGACGACGCCGACGAGCCGACCGTCCGCCACCTCGATCCGCTCGGCCCCGCAGCCGG
>SIRV01000151.1 GCA_004366195.1 Actinomycetota bacterium | reverse complement strand
CCGTCGTCATCACGATCCACGCGCTCCTGGATCAGGTCCGTCCGGTCCTCCAGCTCCTCCACCAGGTCGAGGTAGCCGTCCACCACCTCGTCGAGCACGAGGTAGAGCAGGTACCCGACCCCCTCCCGGGCGAGCGGATCGGCGCGGGCGAGCCGCTCGAGGGTGCGACGGAGCTCGAACGCCGGCGTCCGACGCACCGTCGCGAGGAACGACGCGCCGACGTACAGGTGGAGCTCGCGGTCCGCGAGCTCGTCCCCCGCCTCGAGGGACGGCCCGTGGACGACGAGGAAGTCGTGGTCGCGGAACCGGTCCAGTTTGGCCCGCTGCCCCCACCGCGTGCTGTCCTCGATGGAGAGCGCGTGCAGGCCGAAGGCCCGGCGCAGGGCGTCGAGCTCCTCCGCGGTCGGGTCGAGCGCGTCCGCCCAGACCAGGGCGGCCACGTCGCGCGCGTGCGCGACGAGGGCGGGATCGAAGGGCGAGGTCTCCACGAGCTCGCCGTCGCGGAACACCCGGACCGTCATCACGGCGGCTCGAGCCTACCGCGCGGTCAGGAGACGAACAGGAGGCCCCGCTCCAGCAGGTAGCCGAGGATCATGCAGGACGGCCAGGTGAGGACCCAGGCCATCACCACCTGTCCCGCCACCCCCCACCGCACGGCGGAGAACCGCTTCGTCGCCCCCACGCCCATGATGGACGAGCCGATGGCGTGGGTGGTGGAGACGGGGATGCCGAGGCGCGCCGCTCCGGTGATGACGAGCGCCGCCCCCGTCTCGGCCGCGAAGCCCTGGACCGGCTCCAGGTGGGTCATGCGCAGCCCGCGCGTCCGCACCACCCGCCACCCGCCGATCATCGTCCCCAGGCCCATGACGATCGCCGCGGAGACGATGACCCAGACGGGGATCTCGAAGCTCTCCGGCACCCGGCTGCCGGTCCCGGCCTCGTTCAGCAGCACGGCGAGGGTGATGATGCCCATCGTCTTCTGCGCGTCGTTCGTCCCGTGGCTGAACGCCATGAAGGCGGCGGAGGCGATCTGCGCCTTGCCGAAGAAGCGCGCCACCACCGCGCGGCGCACCGGCGCGAACTGCCGGTAGATCAGGACCATCAGCACGAGGCCGCCGATGAACCCGCCGAGCGGCGAGGTGACCAGGCCGATCAGCGACTTCTCCGTCCCCTTCCACTCCAGGGCCGGCAGGCCGCCGGCCGCGAACCCCGCGCCGAGCAGCCCGGCCACCAGCGCGTGGGACTCCGAGGACGGGAGGCCGAAGTACTGAGCCCCGAGCGCCCACACCGTCGCGGCGAGCACGGCCGCCCCGATCGTCGCGAGCGTCATGTACTCGGGGTTCAGGATGTCCCCCGCGATGGTCTTGGCGACGGCGGTGCCGGACAGCGCGCCGATGAGGTTCAGCGCCCCGGCCATCAGCACCGCGTGGTGCGGCCGCAGCACCCGCGTCGAGACGACGGTGGCGATCGAGTTCGGGGCGTCGGTCCACCCGTTGGCGAACTCGAACACGTAGGCGAGGACCAGGACCAGCCAGAGGGGCATCAGGCGTGCTTCAGCGCGATGGCCTCGAGCACGTCCGAGACGTCCTCGAGGCGGTCGATGGCCGCCTCCAGCTCGTCGATGACGTCCTTCCACTTCAGGACGTCGAGGGCCCGGTGGTCGCCGTCGAACAGGTCGGCCACGGCTCGCCGGTAGACGCGGTCGCCGTCGTTCTCCAGCCGGTTCACCTCGATCCAGTGCGGCGCGAGCTCCCGGTACCGGGGCAGCACCTCCAGGGCCGCGCGCACCGCCCGCGTGGCCTGGACGAGCACGTCGGCCTGGGCCTTCATGTCCGGCAGCGGCGCCTCGATCTTGTGCAGCACGAACAGGTCGGCCGCCGCCTCGATGTGGTCGAGCACGTCATCCAGGGTCGAGGTGAGCTTGTGGATGTCCTCGTGGTCGAGGGGCGTCACGAACACCGTGTTCAGCCGACGCATCACCTCGTGGGTCATCTCGTCGCCCTCGTGCTCCAGGTGGCGGATCTTGGAGGCCCGCGTCTCCACGTCCCGGTACTCGGCGAGGAGGTCGCGGAGCTCCTCCGCGGCGGCCTCGATGTTCCGGGCCTGGCGCACGAACAGCTCGAAGAAGCTCTCGTCCCGCGGCACGAGCCGCAATCGCCAGCGCGGCACCCCTGCCCCCCTCGCGTCGTCGGTCCGCGTGGAGTCTGGCACCCGAGGGCGACCCCGACAAACCGGCGCGGTCAGCCGACGAACTTGTAGCCGAGCCCTCGGACCGTCACCAGGTGCGCGGGATGGTGGGGATCCTCCTCGATCTTGCGCCGCAGGCGTTTCACGTGGACGTCCAGGGTTCGGGTGTCGCCGAAGTAGTCGGGGCCCCAGACCTCGTCGATCAGTCGCTCCCGGGTGAGCAGCCGCCCCGGCCGGCGCAGGAGCGCCTCGAGCAGCTCGAACTCCTTCGGCGGCAGATCCACCGGCTCGCCCCGGACCCGCACCTCGTGCCGAGCGAGGTCCATCCGGACCGGCCCGACCTCCAGGACCTCCTCGGCCTCCCCACCCGGCGCCGGCTCCGGAGGCCGCGCCCGCCGGAGGGTGGCGCGGACCCTGGACACGAGCTCGCGCACGCTGAAGGGCTTCGTGACGTAGTCGTCGGCCCCGAGCTCGAGCCCGGCCACCTTGTCCGCCTCCGAGTCCTTGGCGGTGAGGATGATGATGGGCACGTTGGACTCGGCCCGGATCAGCCGACACACGTCGAGGCCGGGGACCTCCGGGAGCATGAGGTCGAGGATCACCAGGCTCGGCCGCTCCTCGCGGAACCGCTCCAGCCCCCGACGACCGTCGGGGGCCACCGTGACCGCGAACCCCTCGCGCTCGAGGTTGTAGCGGAGGGTGTCGGCGAGGGCCGGCTCGTCCTCGACGACGAGGATCCGGACCTCAGTCCTCATCGGCGACGACGCCGGTGCGGGAGGCGTCGGTGAACTCGCGGAACTCGCCGGTGACGAGGAACCCCACCTGCTCGCCGATGTCGACGCAGTTGTCCCCCACCCGCTCGAGCGCCCGAGCCACCATGTTCATGTGCATCCCCCAGTCGAGCGCCTTGGGGTCGTCGGCGAGCTTGGCCACCTCCAGGTGCATGTGCCGGTTCAGGCGGTCCAGGGGATCGTCCATCTCGTCCAGCTGCCGGCAGAGCGCGACGTCGCGATGGCGGAACGCCTCCATCGAGCACCGGATCATGTCGACGGCCACGTCCCCCATCTCCCGGATCATCCCCAGGATGGTCTGGCTCGTCGGCAGGTGCTTCGTGACCTCGTGGAGCTTGGCGATGTTCACACCCTGGTCGGCGATGCGCTCGAGGTGTCCGTTGGCGTGCATGATCGTGCTGATCAAGCGGAGGTCGCTCGCCACCGGCGCCTGGAGCGCGAGGAGGGTGAGCATGCCGTGGTCGATCGCCACGTACAGCGCGTCGATCTCGTCGTCGCCCTCGATCACCGCCCGCGCCTTCGCGTCGTCCCGCTCCACCAGGCCGTCCACGGCCGTCCGCACGGCCACGGCGGCAAGCTCCCCCATCGTGAGGAGCTTCAGCTCGAGCTGCTCGAGCTCCTCGTGGAAACGGCTCCGCGCCATCAGCCGAACCGCCCCGTCACGTAGTCCTCGGTCCGGGGGTCCGAGGGGTTGGTGAAGATCTTCTCCGTCTCGTCGTACTCGACCAGCACGCCGAACCGGTTCCCGGCCTCGTCCACCTCGGCCGTCAGGAACGCCGTCCGGTCGGAGACCCGCGCCGCCTGCTGCATGTTGTGCGTCACGATGACGATGCTGTAGGTCTCCTTCAGCTCCACCATCAGGTCCTCGATCTTCTGGGTGGCGATGGGGTCCAGGGCGGAGCACGGCTCGTCCATGAGGATCGTGTCGGGTTCCACCGCGATGGCCCGAGCGATGCACAGGCGCTGCTGCTGACCGCCGGACAGGGCGAGCCCCGACTCCTTCAGCTTGTCCTTCACCTCGTCCCACAGGGCGGCCCGCCGGAGCGCTCGCTCGACCCGGCCCTCGAGGTCGTCCCTGATGCCCTGGACCCGCAGTCCGAAGGCCACGTTCTCGAAGACGGACTTGGGGAACGGGTTCGGCTTCTGGAACACCATGCCGATGTGACGGCGCACCTCGACGGGGTCGACCGCCGGGTCGTAGAGATCCTGGCCGTGGTAGAGGACCTGGCCGCGGACCTCGGCTCCCGGGATCAGGTCGTTCATCCGGTTCAGGCAGCGGATCAGCGTGCTCTTGCCGCAGCCCGAGGGGCCGATGATGGCCGTGATGCGGTTCCTCGGGATGTCGAGGGTGACGTCGCGCAGGGCCGGACGCCCGTCGTAGGACACGGAGACGCCGCGGAGCTGGAACACGGCCTCCTCGGGCCCCGTCGCCTCCTCCTGGTGCGCGGTCCCGGACAGGTCCAGCCGGATGTGGGCTCCCTCGGTCACCATCGGCGCTCGTACCGATGCCGAAGATAGACGGCCACGGCGTTCATGGCCAACAGGACCCCGAGGAGCAGGATGATGCCGCTGGCGGCCACGTTCTGGAACTCGGTCTGGGGCCGACTCACCCAGTTGAAGATCTGGATCGGCATCGCGGTGAACCGGTCCCAGGGACCGGACGGCACGAAGTTGACGTAGGTGAGCGCCCCGAGCGTGATCAGCGGTGCGGTCTCGCCGATCGCCCGGGAGAGCCCCAGGATCATCCCCGTCATCGTCCCCGGCAGCGCCGCCGGGAATGTTTCGGCGACCACCG
>SIRV01000150.1 GCA_004366195.1 Actinomycetota bacterium | reverse complement strand
CTCCAGGGCGGCCGCCACGTCCTGCACGCGGTAGGCGACGTGGTGGACCCCGGGGCCGCGGGAGGCGAGGAACCGGCCGACCGGCGTCTCGGGGCCGAGCGCGCCGAGGAGCTGCACGTAGGAGGTGCCGACGGCGAACAGGACCTCCTCCACGCCCTGGTCCTCGACGCGCTCGCGGTGCACGGGCTCGAGGCCCAGGGTGCGCCGGTAGTGCTCGACGGCGGCCTCGAGGTCCTCGACGGCGATGCCCACGTGGTCGAGCTCGGTGATCACGATCGCTTCCGCGGGGGCCGCGCGGCCGGCGGCGGCTGGAGCCGGCCGATCAGGCGCATGGCCTCGGTCATGTGGTAGCAGGGCATCGTGAGGGCGGTGACCACCGCCGCCACGGCCTGGGTCCGCAGGTCCTCGGGTGGCTTGGCGCCCGGCCCCGGCGTCGCCTTCAGCGCGTAGAACTCCACGAGCTCCAGGAACTGGGCGAGGGAGGGCACGAGCCCGCCCCGCTCGTAGGCGTAGATCGTCTGCCGGGCGGCGGGGCAGGCGGGGTCGGCCACGGCGTCCTGGACGGCCCGGAACCCAGCCGCCCGGCGCAGGCCCCGGAGGAGGGCCCCGATCGCCCGGGCCTGCTCGGGATCGATGGGAGGCAGCTTCTTCCTGGCCACGGCACCCGCACGATACCCGTTCCGGGGCCGCGGCGTCGCGCGTAGTGCGGAAGGCCGATGCGCCGTCGCCCCGAGCCCTTTACCATGGGTCGGGTCGGGTGAGGGAGGAGGACGTGTGAAGCAGACCGACCGCTCGGCCGCGGCCCTCGCGCACGGCTCGGACCTCCAGGCCCTCGGCCGGGCCGACGTGTTCAAGGTGCGCGAGCGCACCCGCCGCCGCCGGCTGTGGCGGCTGATCCTCACCCTGGGGCTGATCGACGGCTACCTCTGGTACCGCTACCTCACGAACAACCCCTTCGAGCTCCCCGCGCTCGGCCCGGACTGGGTGATCTGGGCGCCGATCCTCGTCCTCATGGTGCTGATCGCGCTGATGTTCGCGATGCCGCTGTTCAGCGGTCGCTCGCCCCACCTGATCGTGCGTCCGGAGGAGATCGAGGTCGGCCTGGACGAGATCAAGGGCCTCGACCCGCAGGTCGAGGAGGTCAAGCGCACGCTCGACGTCTTCCTCGGCTACGCGACGTTCCGGGGCGAGCTCGGGGGGAACCCCCGGCGGGGGATCCTGTTCGAGGGCCCGCCGGGGACCGGCAAGACGTTCCTCGCCAAGGCCATGGCCAAGCAGGCCGGGGTGCCGTTCCTGTTCATCTCGGCCCCGGCCTTCCAGTCGATGTGGTTCGGGATGACGGGGGCGCGGATCCGCTCGTTCTTCAAGCGTCTGCGGAAGCTCGCGCGCAAGGAGGGGGGCGCGATCGGGTTCATCGAGGAGATCGACGCGATCGGGGGCGAGCGCGGCGGGCTCGCCGCCGCGGCCGACCCGACGGGGCTCGGCCGGGTGGCCTCGCGCTTCCTCGGCCCCGGCAACACGGGGATGGTGAACGAGCTGCTGATCCAGATGCAGTCCTTCGACCAGCCCCCCTGGGGCCAGCGCGTGCGCGCCCGCGTCATCGAGTGGATCAACGGGTACCTGCCGCCGGACCGGCGGATCCCGGCCGGCAAGCCCGTGTACAGCAACATCCTGCTGATCGCGGCGACCAACCGGGCCGACCAGCTCGACCCGGCGCTGCTCCGGCCGGGGCGGTTCGACCGCCGTCTCTACTTCGACCTGCCGACGAAGCACCAGCGGCGGGACCTGATCGACTTCTTCCTCGCCCGGAAGGCCCACCACGAGCAGCTCGACGACGACGCGGTGCGGGAGCGTCTGGCCCACGACACGTTCGGCTACACGCCGGTCATGCTCGAGCACCTCTTCGACGAGGCCCTCCTCGTCGCGCTCCGGGACGGGCGCCGTGCGATGAACCTGAACGATGTGTACGAGGCCAAGCTCACCGAGGAGCTCGGGCTCAAGCAGCCGGTCGTCTACACCGAGGCCGACCGCGTCGCCGTCGCCACCCACGAGGCGGGGCACGCCACCGTCGCGTACTTCCTCGGCAAGGGGCGGCGCCTGGAGGTGCTCTCGATCATCAAGCGCCGGCAGTCGCTCGGGCTCCTCGCCCACGGGGACGCCGAGGAGCGGTTCACGCGGACCCGCTCGGAGATCGAGGCGGCGATCGCCATCGCCCTCGGCGGTCTGGTGGCCGAGGAGCTCTTCTTCGGCGAGTCGGGGACGGGGCCGGCCTCCGACCTCGGCGGGGCCACCACGCTCGCCGCCCAGATGGTCGGCGCCTTCGGGATGGCCGGCTCGCTCATCAGTTACGAGGCGATCGCGGAAGGCCCGGTCGGCTCACGGAACCTGGTCGGGCGGGTGCTGGCCGACCCCGACGGCAAGGCCCGGGTGGAGGAGATCCTCGAGGCCCAGCGGGCGCGGGTGACCGCGCTCCTCGAGGAGAACCGGGACGTGGTGGTGGCCCTCCGCGACGCGCTCATCGCCCGGGACGAGCTCGTCGGCGACGAGATCGTGGAGACGATCGAGCTCGCCCTCGCGGCGCGGCAGGGGTAGGCCGTGGCCCCATCGGTGATCCTCGGCGGCGCGCGGACCCCCATCGGGAAGCTCGCGGGGTCGCTCGCGCCCCTCTCCGCCGTCGAGCTCGGGGCCGTCGCGATCCGGGCGGCCCTGGAGCGCGCCGGCGTCGGGCCGGAGCGGGTCGACTACGTGATCATGGGCCAGGTGCTCCGCGCCGGCACCGGCCAGATCACCGCCCGCCAGGCGGCGGTCGCGGCGGGGATCCCCAAGGAGGTCCCGGCCCTCAACGTGGACAAGGTGTGCCTGTCGGGCATCACGGCCGTCGCCCTCGCCGACCAGCTGATCCGGGCCGGCGAGGCCGAGGTGGTGGTGGCCGGGGGCATGGAGTCCATGACGAACGCCCCATACGTGCTGCCGGCGGCGCGCGCCGGCTCGCGGCTGGGGGACGCCGAGCTCGTGGACTCGATGATCCGCGACGGGCTGTGGTCCTCGTTCTCCCGGCGGACGATGGGGGAGGACTCCGACGGCGTGAACGCCGAGCTCGGCATCTCCCGGGAGGAGCAGGACGCCTGGGCCGCGCGCTCCCACGCCCGGGCCCACGCGGCCTGGGAGCGCGGGGACCTGGCCGAGGAGGTCGTCCCGGTCGAGGTACCGCAGCGCCGGGGGGAGCCGCTCGTCGTCGCGCGGGACGAGGGGATCCGTCCCGACACCACGCCCGAGGCGCTCGCGGCGCTCCCGCCGGCCTTCACGCCGGAGGGCACCATCACCGCCGGGAACGCCTCCCAGATCTCCGACGGGGCGTGCGCCCTCGTCGTCGCGAGCCCCGAGGCCGCCGAGCGGCTGGGCCTCGCTCCCATGGCCGAGATCGTGGCCCACGGGATGAGCGCGGACGGGTTCGCGCACCTCCACACCGTGCCGGCGCTCGCGCTGGAGGCCGCGCTGAAGAAGGCGGGCCTCGGGACCGCCGACCTCGAGGTGGTGGAGATCAACGAGGCCTTCGCCGCCGTGGCGCTGCACGCGACCCGGCTCCTCGGCCTGGACGAGGAGCGGGTGAACCCGAACGGCGGGGCGGTCGCGCTCGGCCACCCGATCGGGATGAGCGGGGCGAGGCTCGCGCTCACCTTGGCCCACGAGCTCCGGCGTCGCGGGGCGGAGCTCGGCGCTGCGGCGATCTGCGGGGGCGGCGGTCAGGGCGATGCCTTGATCCTGCGGCGGCGCTGAGCCGATGGAGGGGCGGGAGCGCTTCGAGCTGCCGCCCGAGCTCGAGGAGTTCCGCGCCGCGGTCCGGGCGGTCGTGGAGCGGGAGATCGCGCCCCACGCGGCTCGCCTCGACGCCACCGACGCCTGGGACGAGGACCTCTACGGGGTGCTCGTGCGGCACGAGCTCATGGGCGTCGGGTACGACGAGGCCTACGGCGGCTCGGGGGGCGGGGCCCTCGCCCTCGGCGTGCTGGTCGAGGAGCTCTCGCGGGTCTCGGCCGCCCTGGCGCTCGTGCCGGCGGTGAGCAAGCTGGGGTCGATCCCGCTCCTGCTCGCCGGGACCGAGGA
>SIRV01000149.1 GCA_004366195.1 Actinomycetota bacterium | reverse complement strand
GCGAGGCGCCCCCGCCGATGTTCCTCCGCCTGCGGGGCGGGCTGCGGCGCCTGGTCCTCGCGCTCGCCGAAGCTCTCGGGCCCCGGCTCCGCTGCGGCGCGGCCGTCCGGGCGGTCGAGCGGCGCTCCGACGGCTACCGGGTCCGGACCGACGGCGGCGAGCTCGAGGCGGGGACCGTCGTGCTCGCCTGCCCGGCCTACGCGGCGGCCGAGCTCGTCGAGCCCCTCGCGCCGTCGGCGGCCCCCCTCCTCGCCGGCATCCCCTACGTCTCCACGGCCGTCGTGCTCCTCGTGTACCCGGAAGGGACGGCCGAGGCGCTGCCCGCCTCGTCGGGCTTCGTGGTGCCGAGGGGGAAGCTCGCGATCACCGCCGCCACGTTCGTCTCACGCAAGTGGCCCGAGGAGGCCTTCGACGACCGGGCCGTCGTGCGCTGCTTCCTCGGCGGCGCGGGCTCCGAGGACCTCGTGGACCAGCCGGACGCGGACATCGTGGAGGGCGTCGGCCGTCAGCTCGCGGCCGTCGTCGGGCTGCCCGACCGCCCGGAGGCCGCCCGGGTCGTCCGTTGGCCGCGGGCGATGCCCCAGTACGAGGTGGGGCACCTCGACCGGGTGGCCGAGATCGAGGCCGGGCTGCCCCCGGGCCTGTTCGTCGTCGGGCAGGCCTACCGCGGCGCCGGCATCCCCGACTGCGTCCGCCAGGCGAACGAGCTCGCCGCCCGGATCGCGGACGGTCGCTCGGGGGTCACGCCGAGCCCTCGCCCTTCGCGCCGCCGCGGTCCTCCTCCAGGAGCGCCTCCTGCTCGGGGGTGAGGGGGGGTGGGGTGACCCATACGTACTCCGGACGCACGAACGTCTTCGGGTAGCGCTCCGTGAGCAGGTCGTCCACCTCGGGGTAGGGAGGGACGAGCTCGAAGAGCACGACCCGGTGGTTCTCCCGGTCGGCGATGGCCCACAGCTCCCCGTCCGGGGAGACGGCCAGGTGCTCGGGGTAGTTGAAGGCACCGTCCTCGGTCCCGGAGCGTCCGAACTCCGACAGGAGCTCGCCGTCGCGGGAGAGCACCACGATGAACCCGGTCCCCATCCCTTCCCGGTCGAAGCGGAAGGTGTCCACGACGTAGAGGTTGCCGTCCGGGCCGAGCTCGATGCCGTGCGGCAGCTGCCAGAACGACCGGATCTTCGCACCCTCGTCGGGCTCGCCGGCGACCCACCGCCAGAAGCCGTTCCGGTCCACCGCGACGATGCGGCGGTTGCCGCTGTCGGCCACGTAGATCGAGCCGTCGGCGGGGTCCACGACGAACGCGTCGGGGAAGTTGAAGACCCCCATGCCGCGGCCGCGGACGTTCTCGCCCTCCACCGTGGCGCCCCACCGCGCGACGACCCGCCCGTCCTGGGAGAAGAAGTACAGGCCGTCGTTGCTGCTCGCGATGATGCGCCCTTCGTGGACGGCGACGTCGTACGGCGTGAAGCCGCCCGCTCCGAATACCTCGAGGTCCTGATCGTCGGCGGGGAGGTGACCCACGTACCCGCCGTCCGTGGTGTAGATCTGGACGCGCCCGGCCGCCGTGTCGGCCACGTAGAGGCGGCCGCGGGCCGGGTCGACGGCGAGCCCGTAGGGGGCCGCCAGCTGGCCCGGTCCCGGCTCGTTCCCCACCATACGGATGAAGTCGCCGTCCCTCGTGTACTGCTCGACGCGGGACTGCCCCTGGTTGGAGATCCACACGTTCCCGGCGCCGTCGAACGCGACGCCCATCGGGAACCGGAGGAGCTCCTCGGGTCGCTCCCCGAACCCGTAGATCGTCGTGACCACGCGGATCGGGTAGCCGGGGGGTCCCGACGGCGGCGCCCCGCGCTCCGGCCGCAGCAGCCAGAAGAGCAGGACGAGGAGGGCGATGGCGGCGAGGAGCAGGATCACGAGCAGGGCGACGAGCACGCGCCGCGTCCCTCGCTCCTCGTCGGGCGCCCCGGCCGGGACCGGTTCCTCGATGATCGGTGGCGTCGTGGTCGCCATGGTTACCTCCCTCAGCCGGTCCGCTCCAGACGCTCGATCGCCTCGACGACCTCGGGAAGGTTGGGGGCGAAGCGCTCGGCTTCCCGGTACGCCGCCAGCGCCTGCCGACGCTTGCCGAGCTCCTCGAGGGCCTTCGCCAGGCCGAAGTGCGAGTCGAACAGGAACGGGTTGAACACGATGGACCGTCGGTACGCGGCGGCCGCGCCCGCCGCGTCGCCCCGCTCGAGGAGCAGGTCACCCTCGGCGATGAGGACGACCGCCCGCTCCTCTTGCGGAGCCTTGCGGGCGGCCTCCCGCAGGAGCTTCAACGCTCGATCGGGAGCTGTATCCCGCGCGAGGAGCCCGAGCTGGAAGCGGGCCATCCAGTTGTCGGGGTTGAGTCGCGCGGCCTCCTCGAAGGCCCGCTCGGCCGCCTCCGTCTTCCCTGCCTGCAAGAGGGCGAGACCGAGGCCGGTGTGCGCGAGGTCGCTCGTGGGATCGGCCTCCACGGCCCGCTCCCACAGCGCCACCTCGCGATCGACCGCCGCCACCGGCAACGGCTCCGGCCGGAGGCGGATCGCCACGACCGCTCCGCCCAGGCCGAGCACGGCCAGGGTGAGGATGAGGACCGCGACGACGAGGGTCTTCGTGGACGTGAGGGCGCTCATGAGATCCTCCTGAACCAGTCCGGCATGACGACGACGACTTCGGCCCGCGCGCGCTCCGCCTCCAGCCAGCGCGCGTACGCCCGCTCCTTGGCGCGCCGGAGGAGCTCCTCGCGGATCTCGGAGCGGACCGCGTAGAAGGGGAGGGGCTCGCCGGTCGGCCCGGGGTATTCGTCGCGGTATCGCTCGTAGTGCGCACGGACCCGCTCGGGCGGGACCGTGACGCCGGCGGTCACCCGCTCGAAGATCCTCGCGGTGAGGATCTGCTGCCGGATCCGCCGCCGCAGCTCCCCTTCGTCCATGCCCTGGGCCTCGAGCCATCGCTCGAACCCCTCCTCGGAGGAGAAGCGGGACCGGAGGCGGGTGAGCTGACGCTCGACGTCCTGCTCGCTCACGGTGATGGCCATGTCCGCCGCCGCGAGCTCGAGGAGCACCTCGTCGGCGAGGGAGCGGAGGACGAGCGACCCCCACTCGACGTCCTGCGCGCGGGCGCTGTGGAAGCTCGTGAGGGCCCGCAGGCGTGCGCGGGCCTCCTCAAGGTAGATCGGGTGGCCGCGGACGGTCGCGATCACCGGCCCCCGATCCCGTCCGCCGAGCCGTCCGACGTCGAAGGCACCGGCGAGCGCGACCGCCACCGCGATGACGGCGCCGGCCGCGAGTCCGACGAGGAGCCCCCGCTTCATCGGACGCCTCCGGTCGGGAGCGGAAGCTGGGGGGCGGGCTGCCCGGTGTGGCACATCGAGCCGCACCACATGCTCGTGTGGCAGCGGTAGCAGTCGGTGGGCCCGACGTAGCCGACCTCGCTGCCGTGATCGGTGAGCCAGCCGGCCGGATGGCCGACCGCGTGGCAGGACTCGCAGGAGGATGCGGTGTGGCACGACCGGCACGTCTCCGGGTCTCGGCCGCTCAGGTCGCCGTGCTGCACGAGGGGCTCGGTCGCGTGGACGTCGAAGGCCCCCCTCGGGTGGCAGACGTCGCAGCGCACGGCCGCGTCCCGCGGCGCGCCGAGCAGGTAGAAGTGGGGCAACGAGCCTGGCGGATGGCAGGTGCCGCACGCCTCCGGGTCCTGGACCTCCGGGTGGCAGTCCGCGCAGACGGACTCCTGCGGTAGGGGCGGGCTCGGGTGCGGGTTCTCGGGGTGACAGTCCACGCACGCCACGCCGAGCTCCGCATGCAGGGGATGGTTCATGTAGACGCCGAAGCGGCGCTGCTTCGCGTAGTCGGGGTGGCAGTCCACGCAGGCCGTGAACCCGGGCTCCGGCGCGGGGGTCCGCGGCGGCTCCCAGAGCGGCGCGATCCATCCCTCGAAGGCCTCCCGGGCCGTGCGCGCCGCCCGGTCCCGGAGCCCCGGCGAGCGCTGGGTGCCGTTCCAGAGGCGGTCCGCCGAGGCCGCGAGCCCTTCCAGCCGCTCGCCGGTGGAGGGCGAGACGAACACCGCCGCCACGAGGGCTCCCTCGGCGAGCAAGAGCAGGAACACGACGGCGACGAGGATCACGAGGCCCCGCCTCCCGCCGCGATGTCGTTCCCGCCGTCCCATCGCACGCTCCTCACACGTACAGGTCCTGCTCGCGGTGCACCGCGTGTCTGGCGTGGCAGGTGGTGCAGTCCGTCTTCGGGTGACAGAGGAGGCAGGACTCGGTGCCGGCGTCGGTGAGCGCGCGCCAGTGCTCGCCGAGCCAGCGGGCGTCGTGCGGGATCTCCGTGCCGTGGCAACCCGCGCAGAAGGTCTGCGGATGGCACCCGGCGCAGGCCTCGATGCCCTGTTCCTGCTGGGCCGCGCCGTGGAGGGAGATCCAGCCCTCCGGATGGGGGTAGCGCTTCCGCAGGTGGCAGGTCTCGCAGAAGTTGGGCGCGTGGCAGGTCGCGCACGACTCGGCGTCGTCCACCGCGTCGCCCCCGTGCGCCTGCACGTACAGGCGCGGATGCGGGTTCTCCCCCTCGACGGCCTGGACCGGCCGCTCGAACCCGGCGAGCCGGAAGGGGGGATGGCTCACATCGCCGTGGCAGGAGGAGCACGCCGCGTCGGTGCCGTGCGCCGCCGCGAGCTCCGGTGTGGCTGCGAGGTCGGTATGGCAGGCCGTGCAGGGCCTCGCCCCGAGGATCCCCCGCGCCGGGTTCCAGGGCGTGACGGTCGCGACCGTCTCTCGCAGCAGGCCGGGGAGGTAGCGGACAGACCCGGCGAGCCCGGGCCCTGTGTGGCACGCGAGGCAGGGGACGTCCGCGTGGACCGATCGCGCGCTCGCCGAGACCGCCCCCTGCATCTCGTGGCAGGATGCGCAGAACGTGTCCGAGGCGGCGACCCGATGCCAGCCCACGAGGAGCAGGCCGAGCGCGAGCAGGCCGCCGACGGCGAGGAGCGCTCCGCCCCGCCGGGTGCCACGGCCTCCTTCCTCCGGCTCCATCGGCCCCTCCGACGTCCGTGCTACTTCCCTCCGTCGCCGCTCGCGGCCTGCTCGGTCTCGCCGCCCGCGGGGCCGGTGACCCCCGCCGCCCCGCCGCCCGAGATATCGGGGTGGCCGGACGGCAGGCCTTGCTGGATCTGCTCGTCCGTCAGGGGCGGGGCGATCGGGAACCCCGGGGCCTGGAAGCTGGTGGTCGGAGCGGGCGCCGGTTCCTCGTACAGCGCCGTGACGAGCACCCCGGCGCCGAAGGAAAGCGCCATGAACAGGACCACGAGCCAGAGTTCGATCCGCGCGCGCAGTACGGCGCGGAGCCCTCCCACGGGTGCTTCGTCGGTCATCGCGCTCATCGCATCCTCCTCATCCGTCATCCGGTCCCTGTCCCTCCCGACGGTGACGGCGACGCGAGCAGCAGAGCTCGGTCCGCCGCGAGGTCGTCGTTGGTGAAGCGCTCGGGTCCCTGCCGGTGGCAGATCCGGCAGGTCTGATCCGCGTGGCACTGGAAGCACGTCGCCGCCCCCCGGTTGCGGACGACCTGCGGGTGCCAGGCGATCCAGGTCGAGGACTCCGGGCCCTGAGGGTGATGGCACCGGTCGCAGGCGTCCCGCTCGATGAGGGGGGCTCGGGGGTGGCACCGGTCGCACAGGGCCGGATCCTCGAAGAAGAGCTCGGCGTGGGGCCGCTCGTCGAACCCGCTGGGGTGCGGGAGCTCGAGCCCATGGCAGCTCCTGCAGAAGCTCTGCTCGTGGCAGGTCGCGCAGTCGAAGGGGTTCGCGAGCGCGGCGTCGGGGTGCCGAGCCGAGACCCAGTCCGCCGCGAGGTGGCTCCGGGGCTCGGGGTTGAGGTCCTTGGGATGGCACAGGGCGCAGTCGCCGGGCGCCCTCGCGCCCCGCTCGAGCGAATGGCACTGGAAGCAGGTGACCATGGTGGGTCGGTTCGTGCGGTCGGGCTCGTGGGTGTTGGCCACGTGGCAGGCGGCGCAGTCGGAGACGCCGATCGCGAAGTGCCGCTCGTGGGTGAAGCGGAGGATGGGGTGCGCCCCCGCCCGCAGCCCCCGGTCGAGGTCGGCGTGACAGTCGCTGCAGAACAGGAACGTGGTCGCGGCCGGCGTGATCGGCACCGGCGTGGGCCGCGGCGCTCGCTCCTCCCCCCGCAGCATGCCGATCGCGAGGAGCGTGACCACGATGAGCAGCACCGCGGGGACGGCCATGGCCGATCCCAGGCGCCTGCCGCGGAGGGGCCGCGGGCCGAGCTCCTCGGGCTCGGCGCTCGGGGACGGCTCCGGGACCTCCGGGGGAGCTGGCCCCCCGGGCCCCGGCTCGGTCGGCTCGAACGGCTCGTGGTCCACCGTCTCGCCTCCTCATCCGGCCGCCGCGACGGCGTCGGCGGTCGGGGGCGTCGGCGCCGGCGGGCCCTGCCGGTGACAGATCTCGCAGTCGGTCGGGGCGACCTTGCCGTTGTGGCAGCGCATGCAGGTGTCCATGGTGGGGAAGGTGGCCGACCCGATGGGCACCGTCTCCAGGTGGGCGACCGTGGAGTGGCAGTTCATGCACTTGCCCCCGTTGGCGATGATGTGCTCGTGGCTCACGGTGACCCCCGTCTCGGGGCTCGTGTAGGGCTCCTCGAGGAGCTCCTCGTGGCACCGGAGGCAGGACGCGTTCGGCACCGCGGCGTTGAACGAGTAATCCTCGAACTCGCCGGTGATGTAGTTCGCGACCACCTGGAGCCCGGCGATCTTGCCGCCGAGGAACCCGAACAGACCCGGCGGCGTGTGGCAGGTCTCGCAGTTCACGTCGCGGTGGGGCGACCGTTCCCAGGCCGCGACGTACTCGTTCATGACGTGGCAGCGGTTGCAGAACTGGGGCTGGGAGGTCCACCAGAAGCTGAACACGGAGAGCAGGAGGATCCCCCCGCCGACGAAGCCCATCATGCTCGTGGACAGCACGATGTAGCGACGTCGGCGTTCCTCCTCCGGCGACGCCTGCGGGGCGCCCTCGGGGGCGGGCGCCTCATCCATCGTCCGGTCGCGGCCCCTGGTCCTCACCGCTCCACCTCCACCGGGCGATGCGCCTCGGCGGCCGAGGGGGACTCGATGCCGTCGAGGCCGAACAGCCACCGGGCAGCCTGCAGGAGCGTCTCGTCCCCACGAGCGCTCGCCTCCTTGGCGCGGACGGTCGGGGTGTGCACGAGCTTGCGCACGGTGCGCCGGATGACGCGCTCCACGGCCTGGCGCTGGCGCTCGTCGAGCCCGGGGATCCGCGCCGCGGCCCGTGCCTCGGCCTCGGCGATGCGCGCCGCCTGCGCCTGGATGGCCGCGACCACGGCGTCGGCGGGCTTCGATCGGAACCAGGCGATGCAGCGCTCGGCCTCGATGAGCACCACGTCCGAGGCGGCGTCGAGTTGCGCCTCGCGTCCACCGGGGGCCGTGAACCCCGCACGGTCGAGACGCTCGAGATCGAACAGCTCGAAGCCGTCCCGCCCGCCGTCGAGCTCCGCGACGTCGGGGTCGACGTTGCGGGGCAGGCCGAGGTCGACGACGACGAGGGGCCGTCCGCGACGAGAGCGGAGGACCCGGCGGAAGCCGTCCGCCCCGATCAGCGGCTCGGGCGCCGAGGTCGCGAACACCGCGGCGTCCACCT
>SIRV01000148.1 GCA_004366195.1 Actinomycetota bacterium | reverse complement strand
CGACCCGCGGCTGCTGCGCGAGCAGGGCGCCTCGCTCGTCCCCACCGAGCGAGGCATGCTCCTCCTGAACGAGCTCGTCCTCGCCCTCGCCGGCTGAGGCTCAGTCTCCGCTCGATCCAGCCACCGGCGCCCCGCAGAGCTCGCCAGCTCGCCCCGGTGGTGGGGGCGGTAGGGCCGGCTCCTGCTCCGGCACGGCGTACGTTCCGACCCCTGCGGCGTGCAGCCGACCCCCGTCCACGATGAGCGAACCGATCGTGACCGTCCACAGGTCGGGATTACCGTCGCGCATCTGCGCGAACCACACGACAAGGCGCGCGCCCGTGGCGTCGTGCCCGGTCGTTGGGGGCAGGCAGTACGCGCCCGCGGTCCAGCCCACCGTCCCACCGACCGCGAAGCGGATCGGCCCCGGCTCGAGGAACGTGCCGGGCTCCCCGGGGGGCACGATCTCCATCTGTTCGATCTCCACGCGTCCTCCCCGCTCGACCACGTCCAGGAGGGTCACAGAGATGCCGTCGGCCCTCGCGATCGATACGGCGACCTCGCTCGTCCCGTCGGCGTCGATGTCCGGGGCCGCGTACGCGGCGCAGCCCCCGATACAGTCGAGCAACTCCAGCGGCATCGACGCCCCCTCATCGGCAACGACGACCGCGTGGTAGCTCGGCTCTCCGGGGGACAGGCAGCCACCCGCATCCGACGGCTCCGCGTACACGTAGGCGATCCCCTCGGACCCATGCCCCAGGAAGTCACCGCTCACGGTCGAGACGTCGCACGCCCGGCACCAGCGTCGCGCCCATCGCGGAGCCGGTGGGGCCGGTGACCGCGGGCGAGGGCTCGACCGGCGTGGTCAGCTCCGCCGTCGGCGCCGGCCGCCAGGCGAGATCCGTTGGGCAGGCGCCGTCGATCGGGCCGTCCACGAGCACGCGCTCGCCGGATCCGTCGGCACGGACCAGCACCACCTGGCAGGTCGGGCCGTAGCCGAGCGGGCCGCTCGCGCCGAGCGGACCTGCCGGAAGTCCGCTGGGACCGACGGCGCCGCTCGGTCCGCTCGCGCCCCAGGTCGACCGGACCACGGCGATCCAGGCCCCGTCGGGGGACCAGGTCGGGAAGAGATCGCCGCCGTCGGGTAGGGTCAGTCGGCGGCGCCCCGTCCCGTCCGCGTTCATCACGAACAGACCCCGGAGCCGGGCATCGCTCCCGCTGGTGAAGGCGATCCGCCCGCCGTCGGGGGACCAGGCGGGGCTCGAGGAGCGCCCGGTGTCGGTCAGGCGGGTCTCCGTGCCCGCGGCGAGATCCACGACGTAGATGTCCTCGCCGTCGGAACCGGTGAGCGTCACCGCGAGGGCCGAGCCATCCGGAGCCCACGCGAGCTCGAGCACGCGTCCTCGGATCGGGAGACGCTGCAGGTCGGACCCGTCCGCGGCCACCGTGAAGACGGCGGGCTGCTCGGCCCAAGCGTCGATGCCATCTTGGACGTTCAGCCGGAAGGCGCCGTTGAGGGCGAACGCGATGCGCGTGCCGTCCGGGGACCAGGCGAGGTCGGCGACGGACGGGATGTCCCCCTGCGATCGCTCGGTCCGGTACAGGAGGCGGGGTTCCCCGCCGCTCGCCGGGACGACGTAGATCCCGGGAGGGCCCAGATCGGGCCGGCTCAGGTCTCCCACGTACCAGACGGCCAGGGAGCGGCCGTCCGGCGACCAGGTCACCGGTCCGAGGTAGATCGGCGAGCCGAACGCGCCGGCCGGAAGCGGGGTCAGCACGGATCCGTCCTCGGCCGAGATGAGGACGAGCCGGTACGCGCCGGAGGAGAGGACGGCCGCGATCTCGTTCCCGGGCCCGGGGGTGGCCACGATCCCGCCGCCGGATCCGCGCGTGAGGGCCCAGATGCCCGCGAAGCTCCCGGCGCTGACGGCGAGGGCGAGAGCGCCGGCCTGGAGGCGCCGGGCGATCCGCCGCCGCTCCCGCCGTCGGATCAGCTCCTCGTAGACGCCGGTCGGGTCGGCCGGACGGCCGGCCCGCTCCAGCTCGCGCCGCAGCCGCTCATCGAGCCGCGTCATCGGTCGCCTCCTCGTCCTCCTCGACGCCGAGGGCCCGGGCGAGGTTCGCCCGGGCCTTGGCGAGCGTGCTCTTCACCGTGCCCTCGTGGATCCGGAGTGCCTCGGCCGTCTGCCTCGTGTCCATCCCCAGGTAGTAGCGGAGGACGACGACCACGCGCTGGCGGTGGGGGAGCCGCGCGAGGGCGCGCTCCACGTCCACACGAGCGCCGCCGTCCGGGTCCGGGGCCCGGTCGTCGAACCCGAGGCGGGCTCGGGCCCGACGCTCGGCGAGGACCCGGCGGAGCCCGCTCCGCGCCAGGTTCAGCGCCACCGCCGTCACCCAGGCCGGGAGCGAGTCGATCCGCTCGCCACGCTCCGAGCGCTCCCAGGCGCGGAGGAGCGCCTCCTGAACGGCGTCCTCGGCGGCCGGTCGGCTCCCGCTCATCAGGGCGACGGCGGCCACGAGCCTCGGGTAGGCCGTCACCAGGAACTCCCGGATCTGCCACTCGTCGACCAGCGTGCACCCCCTCACCCGTTCGACGCGCGGAGCGCGGGATCGGTTGCCCTAGGTTCAGCTGACCGAGACGCCGATCGCCCGACCGATGCCGAACGTGGCCGCCGCCGCGAGCGCCCCGATGAAGAGCTGGCGGAGGCCGCCCCGGACGAAGGAGCGGCCGGTGACGAGCCCCACCCCGGCGCCGACGGCGAACAGCGCCGCCGCCGCCGCGAGCACCGCCGCCCAGAAGGCCGCCGCGCCCTCGGCGAAGACGTAGGGGAGGACCGGAACGATGGCCCCGATGGCGAACGACACGAAGCTCGAGATCGCCACCCCCCAGGGCGAGCCGAGCTCCTCGGGGTTCAGGCCGAGCTCCTCGCGGGCCTTCGTGTCGAGCGCGTGCTCCGGATCGGAGAAGATCGCCTTGGCCAGGGCCTCGGCCTCCTCCTTCGGGATCCCCTTCGCCCGGTAGATCAGGGCGAGCTCGTTCGCCTCCTCTTCCGGCATCACGCGGATCTCCTCGGCCTCCAGGGCGATCTCGCGCTCGAACAGCTCGCGCTGGGAGCGTACGGAGACGTACTCGCCGGCGCCCATCGAGAAGGCTCCAGCGAGGAGGCCGGCCACCCCGGCCAGCAGGACCATCCGCCCAGACGCCTGGCCGCCGGCCACGCCCATCACGAGCGCCAGGTTCGAGACGAGCCCGTCGTTCGCGCCGAAGATCGCGGCTCGGAGGGCTCCGGAGGCGTCGCCCCGGTGCCAGCGCTCGCCCCGCACGATCCCGGCCCGGGCCGAGGCGGGGGTCAGGCTCGAGAGGACCCGGGCGTGGATCCGCTCGTCCACGGCCATCGAGGGCTTGGCCGCCGGGACGTCGTCGTAGTGGGCGGCGTCGGCGATCTCGGCGCGCTCGACGATGGGCAGGACCGCCCGCGCGCCGAACCGACGCGTGAGCCAGATCAGCAGGCGCGTGCGGGGGCTCGGGCGGTGTTCCTCGGGGCGGGGCTCCGGCAGGCCGAGCTCGACGAGCTTGGCGGCCCAGTGGCGGGCGTGGCGTTCCTCGGCCGCGGCGAGCTCGAGGAAGATCTCGCGCTGCTCGCCCTCGGCCCGCTCGGCGAGCGCCCGGTACAGGGCCGCGCCGTCCTGCTCGTCCTCCCAGTGGGAGCGGTAGGCGTCGGCGTCGCTGCGCATACCCCAAGCGTAGTGGCGCGGGCGCCTCCCGTCTGCCTAGCACTCCCCGGGGTAGACTGCTAATGCCATGGTGGAGGCGGAGCTGGGCACGCGCAAGCTGGCCGTGCTGCGGGCGGTCGTCGAAGAGTACGTCCGCACCGGCGAGCCGGTCGGCAGCGAGACGATCGCCGAGCGCTCGGGGCTCGGCGTCTCGGCGGCGACAAGCCGCAACGAGATGGCCGCCCTCGAGGAGCTCGGGTACCTGATGCAGCCCCACACGTCCGCCGGGAGGATCCCCACCGACGCGGGCTACCGGAAGTACGTCGACACGCTGCCCCGCGGCGGGCGCCTCCGCGAGCAGCAGCGCCGGGCGATCGCCGGGTTCTTCGCCGAGGCGGTGCTCGACCTCGAGGAGGTCCTGCGGGGCACGACGAAGCTCCTCTCCCGCGTCACCCAGTACGCCGGGCTCGCGCTCCCGCCGGCGACCGGCGAGGACACCGTGGCCCGGGTCGAGCTGATCGAGCTCGGCCACGCGGTCATGGTGCTGATCGTCGGCCAGCACGGCGGGGTGGAGAAGCTGCTGATCGAGCGCCCCGAGGACCTGCGCGAGGGCGACCTCGAGACCTTCGAGCGGCGGTTCCAGGAGGCCCTCGGGGGCAAGAGCGTGGCGGCGGCCCAGGCCGTGGCCCTCCGGATGGCCGGCCAGGCGCCGGGCGCCGAGCGCGAGCTGCTCCTCGGGGTCTCCGACGTCCTCTCGCGGATGCAGGACGCGTCCCGCGCCCACCACATCGTGGTCGGCGGGGTGGCGAACCTGGCCGACGAGGCCGCGCACTGGCGTCGGGAGACCGTCCGGCGTCTGTTCGAGGCCCTGGAGCGCGAGTCCGACCTCGTGCGGCTCCTGCGCGAGGTCACCTCGACGGACGACGTGTCGGTCACCATCGGCGCCGAGCACCCCACGACCCGGGAGTGGGAGGCGGCGCTGGTCTCGGCGCCGTTCCGGGCCGGGGAGACGGCGCTCGGGACGATCGGCGTCGTGGGACCGACCGCCATGGACTACCTCTCGGTCGTCGCCTCGGTGCGCGCCGTGGCCCGTCGCCTGACCGAGCTCGCCACCGCGCTCGGCGGCTAGCCCGGTCATGGCTCGGACCCGCGATCTGTACGAGATCCTCGGGGTTCCGCGCGACGCGACGCAGGAGGAGATCAAGCGGGCCTATCGGCGTCTCGCTCGCCAGTACCACCCCGACGTGAACCCCTCGGCGGACGCCGAGGAGCGGTTCAAGGAGATCGCCGCCGCCTACGAGATCCTCTCGGACCCCGAGAAGCGCGCCCAGTACGACCGGTACGGGCAGGGCCTCGGGCCGATGGACTTCCCCTTCGGCGACATCGCCGACATCTTCGAGGCCTTCTTCGGCACCGGCGGGTTCGGGCGTCGGACCGTCGCGCGGCGGACCCGCACCCGGCACGGCGAGGATCTCTACGTGGAGGTCCCGATCTCCTTCGAGGAGGCCGCCTTCGGAACCCACCGCACGGTGGAGGTCGAGCGCCTCGAGCCGTGCTCCGTGTGCGAGGGCTCGGGCGTCGAGCCGGGGACCGTGCCGACCCGCTGCCGCACGTGCGGCGGGACGGGCCAGGTCCAGGACGTGCGCCGCAGCATCTTCGGGACGGTGATGACGGCCCGTCCCTGCACGGCCTGCGACGGGACCGGGGAGGAGATCCTCACGCCGTGCCGGCGCTGCCGCGGCGCCGGCCGGATCGAGGCGGTCCGCGCGGTGCCGATCGAGCTGCCGGCGGGGGTGACGGACGGGCTCGAGCTGCGGGTCTCCGGCGCCGGCAACGCCGGGGTCGCGGGCGGTCGGCCCGGCGACCTCTACATCCAGGTCCGCGTGGCCGAGCACCCGATCTTCGAGCGTCGGGGGCAGGACCTCTTCGCGGTCCTCGAGGTGCCCATGGAGCAGGCCGCCCTCGGAGCCGAGGTGGAGATCGAGACGCTCGAGGGGCCGGAGCGGATCCGGATCGAGCCCGGCACCCCATCGGGAACCGTGGTGCGCCTGAAGGGTCGCGGGATGCCGGCGCTCGGCCGGCGGGGCCGCGGCGACCTGTTCGTGGAGATCCGGGTGCTGACCCCGACCGACCTGACCGAGGAGGAGCGTCGTCTGCTCGAGCGCCTCGCGGAGCTCCGCGGCCACCCGGTCGGGCGCCGGGCGCGGTCGGCGGGGCTCCTGCGCAAGCCCGAGGAGCGGCGATGAGGGGCTGCGTGTTCTGCCGGATCGTCGCCGGGGAGGAGCCGGCGGAGGTGCTGGAGGCGACCGAGCTGGCCCTTGCCTTCCGCGACATCGCGCCCGTGGCCCCGGTCCACGTCCAGCTCGTTCCGCGCGAGCACATCCGCTCGGCGGCCGAGGTGGAGGAGCGACACGCGGCGGTGCTCGCCGAGCTGTTCCTCCTGGCGCAGCGGGTGGCCCGCGCGGAGGGGGTCGCGGGGCGCGGCTGGCGCCTGGTCACCAACGTGGGGCGCGAGGGCGGGCAGCACATCGAGCACCTGCACCTCCACCTGCTCGGGGGTCGGCAGATGGGGTGGCCGCCGGGATGAGCTCGAGGAGCGGACGCTCGCGTCCGGGTACGATGCGAGGTGGAGCCGCCCGAGCGGGCGACGTGTGGCCGACCGAGGAGGGAACGGGGAGGAGCCCCGGACGGGATCGTTTGGGCGAGACACGGACCCAGGTCAAGATCCTCGTGCCCGGCGACCAGAGCATGGTCGCGCTCCTCGGCCAGCGCGACGAGCTGCTCAAGCTCGTCGAGGCCGCCTTCGACACGGACATCGTGGTCCGGGGCAACGAGATCACCATCACCGGCCGTCCGGAGGAGGCCGAGCGGGTCGGCCTGCTCTTCGAGGAGCTCGTGGCCCTGCTCGAGCGCGGCCACGAGCTGACCGCGGCCTCGGTGGGGCGCTCGATCGAGCTCATCAAGGGCGAGGAGGCCCGGCCGACCGAGGTCCTCGGGGACGTCCTGCTGACGAGCCGCGGCAAGGCGATCGCCCCGAAGACGCTGGGGCAGAAGCGGTACGTGGACGCCATGCGGCGCGCCACGGTCACCTTCGCCATCGGCCCGGCGGGGACCGGCAAGACCTACCTCGCCGTGGCCACCGCGGTGCGGGCCCTGCAGGAGAAGCAGGTGTCCCGGATCATCCTCACCCGTCCGGCGGTCGAGGCCGGCGAGCGGCTGGGCTTCCTCCCCGGCACCCTCTACGAGAAGATCGACCCCTACATGAAGCCGCTCTACGACGCGCTGTTCGAGATGACCGGCGCCGATACGCTGCCCCGCCTCATGGAGCGCGGCACGATCGAGGTCGCCCCCCTCGCGTACATGCGGGGCAGAACGCTGAACGACGCGTTCATCATCCTCGACGAGGCGCAGAACACGACGCCGGAGCAGATGAAGATGTTCCTGACGCGCCTGGGGTTCGGGTCGAAGGTCGTCGTCAACGGCGACGTGACGCAGATCGACCTCCCGCCCGGGCAGACCTCGGGCCTCACGATGATGGAGGAGATCCTCTCCGGGATCGACGGGATCGAGTTCGTCCACCTCGGCGCGCGCGACGTGGTGCGGCACAAGATCGTGCAGGACATCGTGGAGGCGGACCGCCGCCACGCCGAGCGGCGGGCGCGGGCCGATGGCTGAGGGCGACCATACCCCGAGGATCCTCGTGGACGACCGCCAGGACCTGCCGGTCGATACCGACGGGCTCGTGGCGCTCGCCGAGACCTGCCTGCGGGGCGAGGCGGCGACCCGGTCGGAGCTGTCGGTCTCGTTCGTGACCGAGGCGGAGATGGCCGAGCTCCACGAGCGGTACCTCGGCGAGCCCGGGCCGACCGACGTGCTCGCCTTCCCCCTGGACGGGACCGACGAGGAGGGGGTGCGCCTCCTCGGCGACGTGGTGATCTGCCCGGCCGTGGCCGCCCGCAACAACCCCGGGGACCCCGCGGCCGAGCTGCGGCTGCTCCTCGTCCACGGCATCCTCCACCTCCTCGGCCACGACCACGAGGAGGAGGAGGAGCGGGCGCGGATGTGGGAGCTGCAGGAGCGCTACTCGGGGGTGCGCGTCCCGTGATCTGGCTCTGGGCCCTCGTCGCGGTCCTCGTGGCGCTGGGGACGGTGCTGGCGGTCGCGGAGGCCGCGCTGACCCGGATGACCCGGGTGCGGGCCCTCGCGCTCATCGAGGAGAAGCGGCGGAACGCGGTGACCCTGGAGAAGATCGAGGCCGACCCCCCGCGGTTCCTCAACGCGATCTACCTGGCGGTCATGTTCTGCCAGAACGGCTCGGCCATCATCGTCGCCATCCTCGCCGAGCGCACGTTCGGCGGGCTCGGCGTGACCCTGGCCTCGGTGGGGTTCACCCTCCTGTACTTCGTCGTCGTCGAGGCGATGGCGAAGACCTTCGGCGTGCTCCACAGCGACCGAGCGGCCCTCGCCGTCGCCCCGCTCATCTGGGTCCTCGGCCGGATCCTCGCACTCCCGACGCGCGCTCTGATCGGTCTGGCCAACGTGCTGCTGCCCGGCAAGGGGCTCAAGCAGGGTCCGTTCGTCTCCGAGGCCGACCTGCGCGCCATGGTCGAGGCCGGGCACGAGGAGGGGAGCATCGAGCACGAGGAGCGGGAGCTGATCCACTCCATCTTCGAGTTCGGGGACACCATCGTCCGGGAGGTGATGGTGCCGAGGCCCGACATCGTGGCCATCGAGGCCGACCGGAGGCTCCGGGACGTGCAGGCGCTCGTGCTCCAGCACGGGTTCTCGCGGATCCCCGTGTACCGGGGGGACCTGGACGACGTGGTGGGGATCGTCTTCGCCAAGGACGTGCTGAAGGCCCTGCACCAGGGGCGCCACGACATGCCGCTGTCGGAGATCGTGCGCGAGGTGCACTTCGTCCCGGAGTCGAAGAAGGTCGCCGACCTCCTCCGCGAGATGCAGCAGCAGAAGTTCCACATCGCGCTGGTGACCGACGAGTACGGCTCGGTCTCCGGCCTGGTGACCCTGGAGGACCTGCTGGAGGAGCTCGTCGGCGAGATCGCGGACGAGTACGACCGGGAGGAGCCGGAGGTCGTCCAGATCGGCGTGGACACCTACCGGGTCGACGGGAAGGTCTCCATCGACGAGGTGAACGAGCTGCTCGGCGTCGAGCTGCCCCACGACGGATGGGATACCGTCGGGGGGCTCGTGCTCGGCCTGTTGGGCTCGATCCCGCAGGAGGGGCAGGAGGTGCGCTTCGGGGACCTCGTGTTCACCGCCGAGCAGGTCCGGGGTCGCAGGATCTCGAAGGTGCTGATCACCCGGCGGGAGCAGGACGAGCACGCGGCCGAGGAGGAGGTGTCGGCGGGATGAGCCGACGGGCGGAGCCCTCGCGGGAGGACATCGAGCGGCTGGTGGCGGCGGCGCGGAGCGTCCGCCGACGGGCCTACGCGCCGTACTCCGGCTTCCACGTGGGCGCCGCGGTCCTCGCCGAGGGGCGGATCTACCGGGGGGCGAACCTGGAGAACGCCTCCTACCCGCTCTCGGTCTGCGCGGAGCGGAACGCGGTCGCCGCAGCCGTGGCGGCCGGGCGGCGCCGGATCGAGGCCGTGGCCGTCGTGGCGGGGGACGAGGAGCCGACGCCGCCCTGCGGAGGCTGCCGGCAGGTGCTCCACGAGTTCGGTCCCGGCATGCTCGTCGTCTCCGAGACGACCGCCGGCCGGCGGGCGCGGTGGCGCCTGGACGAGCTGCTGCCCGCGGCCTTCGAGGCGTCGTCGTTCGTGCGGCCGTGAGCTTCCGCTCGGGCATCGTCGCCGTCGTGGGGCGGCCGAACGTCGGCAAGTCCACGTTGGTCAACGCCCTGGTGGGGCAGAAGGTGGCGATCGTTTCCGACAAGCCCCAGACCACCCGGCGGGGCATCCGGGGCATCCTCACCACCGAGGGGTACCAGGTGGTGTTCACCGACACCCCGGGGTTCCACAAGCCGCGGACGCTCCTCGGGGAGCGACTGAACGAGGTCGTGGACGAGGCGACCTCGGGGGTGGACGTGGTCGTGCTCGTCGTCGACGCCGCGGCGGGGGTGGGGCGCGGCGACGCCTACGTGGCCGAGCACCAGGTGCGGCGGGCCGGGGTCCCGGCGCTCTGTGCCGTGAACAAGGTCGACCTCCTCCGCCGCCGCGAGGACGAGCTCCCCCAGCTGCAGGCGGCGTCGGAGCTCGCGCCCTTCGAGGAGATCGTACCGGTATCGGCCCGGACCGGACGGGGCGTCGACCTGCTCCGGGAGCTGATCGTGGCCCGTCTCCCGGAGGGACCGATGCTCTACCCGCCCGACGAGGTCACCGACCAGCCGCTCGAGATCCGCCTCGCGGAGATCGTGCGGGAGAAGGCGCTCGCGCTGACGCGGGAGGAGGTGCCCCACTCCATCGCGGTCGTCGTCGAGGGGATCGAGCGCGAGGAGGGGCTGACCCGCGTCGCCGCCACGATCGTGGTCGAGCGCGACTCGCAGAAGGGCATCGTGATCGGCAAGGGCGGGCAGATGCTGAAGACGATCGGCACGCGGGCCCGTGAGGAGATGGAGCTCGTCCTCGGCACGAGGGTCTTCCTCGACCTGCGGGTGAAGGTCCTCAAGGAGTGGCAGCGCGACCCGCGCGCCCTCGAGCGCCTCGGCTTCTGAGGGTCGCTACTCGACGACGAGGGTGCCGGTCATCGGCGGGTGGAACCGGCAGTTGAACGCGTAGGTGCCGGGCTCGAGCGCGTCGAGCCGGATCTCCTCGGCGGTCTCCGACTCGAGCGTTTCGTCGATCGCGCCGCCGGAGACCGTGAAGGAGTGGGCCGAGGCGTCCCGGTTGTCGATGGTGAGCCTGCTCCCGGCGGTCACCCGCAGGCACGTGGGGTCGAAGGCGAAGTCGGAGACGGTGAGGGTCGGGGCACCGCCGGTCGCGTCGACGCAGTCGGCCGGGGGGCCGGTCTCGGCCGCGGGGGTGCGCGTACCCCCGGCGGCGCCGCCCACCGCCTCCTGCGGCTTGTACCTGCCCGTGCAGGCTGCGAGGGCGAGCACGAGGGGGAGGGCGACCAGCAGCCTCGCGCGCATCCTGCCTCCTTCCGGCCCCCGAGCCACCTCGGGTCGCGCGGAGGATAGCCCATCCGGGGTCCCCGCGCTCGCGGTCAGACCACCGTGACCGAGCCGGTCATGTCGGGGTGGTAGCGGCAGATGAGCTCGTAGGTGCCGGGCGGGGCCTCCTCGGTGAGGGGGCCCGCCTCCACCGTGCGGTCGCCCTCGACGTCGAGGTCCACCGAGGTACCCCGGAGGGTGAAGGTGTGGTCGGCCGCGTCTGCGTTCACCAGGGTGATGGCCTGGGATCCTCGGACCGAGAAGCAGGCGGGGGCGAAGGCCATGTCGCTCATCTCCACGCGCGCGGGAGCCGTCCCGGCGAGGTCGACGCAGTCCCCCGCGGGAGCCGCCCGCTCGCAGGCGAGCGGGATGAGCGCGAGCGCCGCCAGCAGGAACCCGAGCCGCCGCATCCCCCACCTTCCGGGTCGAGGCGGCCAGGATAGCCCATCGGGCTCCGAGGCCGTACCATGGCGGTCCATGGCCCGGGCAGCCGAGCTCGCGGGCGGCGCCGGCGGCCTCGCGCGGTTCGCGCCGCGGGAGGCCGTTCGGCTGGCGACCCGGACGACGGCCGTGGACGCCGTCGGGCTCGAGGAGCGGGCGGCGGCCCTCGGCAAGCGGTCGATCAAACGGGAGGCGAAGCTCTTCGCCCTCGACCTCGCGATCCGTTGCACGGACCTGACGACGCTGGAGGGCGCCGACACCCCGGGCAAGGTGATCGCGGTCTGCGCGAAGGCGCGCCGTCCCGACCCCACCGACCCCACGATCCCGTCCGTCGCGGCGGTCTGCATCTACCCCGAGCTCGTGCCGGTCGCCGTCCGGGAGCTCGAGGGGAGCTCGGTGCGGGTGGCGAGCGTGGCCGGCGCGTTCCCCTCGGGCCTCGGGCCGCTCGAGGCGCGCCTGACGGAGATCCGGCGAGCGGTGGAGCTCGGCGCCGACGAGGTCGACATCGTGCTGAACCGCTCGCGGTTCCTCGCGGGCGACTACGCCGGCGCCTTCGAGGAGCTGGCCGCTGCGCGAGAGGCGGCCGGTGCCGCGCACCTGAAGGTGATCCTGGAGACCGGCGAGCTCGGCAGCTACGATCGCGTCCGACAGGCCTCGGTCCTCGCGATGGCCGCGGGGGCCGACTTCATCAAGACCTCGACCGGCAAGATCGGGGTCGGGGCGACGCCGGCGAGCGCGCTCTGCATGATGGAGGCGGCCCGGGACTTCCACGCGGAGACCGGGCGCGGGGTCGGGGTGAAGGTGGCGGGCGGCGTGCGGACGGCGAAGCAGGCCATCCACTACCTCGTCCTGCTGCACGAGACGCTCGGCCCCGACTGGCTCACGCCCGAGCGCTTCCGCATCGGCGCCTCGGCGCTCCTGAACGACGTGCTGATGCAGATCAACAAGGAGCGGACCGGGCGCTACCAGGGGCCGGACTACTTCACGATCGACTGAGGGGGCGACGGTGGCCGACGAGGGGCGGATCGAACCCGGGGGGCGGGGGCTCGCGGAGCGCGGCCCGCGCTTCGAGTACGCGCCGGCCCCCGAGAGCCGCGAGATCGTCCGCCTGCGCGAGCGCTACGACCTCTTCGTCGACGGCCGGTGGGTCGAGCCGAAGACCGGCCGTACGTTCACCACGATCGACCCGGCCACGGAGGAGCCCCTCGCCGAGGTGGCCGAGGCGGGGGAGGAGGACGTGGATCTCGCCGTGCGCGCCGCGGCCGAGGCGTACGAGACGCGCTGGCGCGACCTCCCCGGGAAGGAGCGGGCCAAGTACCTCTTCCCGATCGCCGCGGCGGGGCAGGAGGGGACCAGGGCGTTAGCC
>ML214184.1:8198-21136 GCA_004366195.1 Actinomycetota bacterium | reverse complement strand
TCTACAAGGAACAGGGCGTGGTCCTGCGCGCGAGCAAGCTCGGCGAGGCCGACAAGATCGTGACCGTGATGACCCAGGGCTCGGGCAAGGTCCGGGCCGTGGCCAAGGGCGTCCGCAAGACCACGAGCCGGTTCGGCGCGCGCCTGGAGCCGACCACCCACGTCTCGCTCATGCTGTACCGGGGACGGGGAGCGCTCGACACCGTGAGCCAGGCCGAGATCATCAGCCCGTTCCTGCCCGTCCGGCGGGACCTCGGGCTGCTCGCGGCGGCCGAGACGATGCTCGAGGCCACCGACAAGGTGGCCGAGGAGCACGAGCGGAACGTCCGCCTGTTCATGCTGCTGCTCGGCGGCCTCCGGGCGCTGGAGGCGCGACCCGCCGACCCGGCCGCGGTCGCCGAGTCCTTCCTGCTGAAGCTGCTCTCGCTCTCCGGCTTCCACCCGAGCCTGGGGGCGTGCGCCGAGTGCGGCCGGCCGGCGCCGGCGCGCTTCTCGGCGGCGCAGGGTGGCGCGGTGTGCTCGGGCTGCGCGGCGCCGGATGCCGAGCCGGTCTCCGCCGAGGCGCTCGGCCTGCTCGCGACCCTCGGGGGGTGCGGGTTCGCCGAGGCCGGAGCGCTCGCGCCCGACCCGCAGGTCCGGCGCGAGGCCCGGCGACTGCTGTTCGGCTTCGCCGAGTACGCCCAGGAGCGGCGGATGAAGAGCCTGCCGATGCTGGTGCGGGGAGGGACGCCGTGAGCTCGTACCTCGCCGACCTCGACCGGCAGCGGCTGCCGCGCCACGTGGCCATCGTCATGGACGGCAACGGCCGGTGGGCGACCCAGCGCGGCCTGCCGCGGACCGAGGGCCACGCGGCCGGCGAGGCCGCGATGTGGGACACGGTCGTGGGCGCGAACGAGCTCGGCCTGGAGTGGCTCACGATGTTCGCGTTCTCGACCGAGAACTGGAACCGCCCGAAGTCCGAGGTCCGCTACCTCATGGGGTTCAACCGGGGGCTGCTCCGCCGCCGCCGGGACGAGCTCCACCGGATGAACGTGCGGATCCGCTGGATCGGTCGCCGGGACTGGCGGGTGCCGCGCTCGGTCCTGCGCGAGATGGAGATCTCCGAGGCGCTCACCCGACACAACACCGGCATGACCCTCACCATCGCCTTCAACTACGGCGGTCGGACCGAGATCGTGGACGCGGTGAAGAAGCTCCTCGCCGACCACGACGCGGGCCGGCTGAAGGGCGAGAAGATCACGCCCGAGTCGATCTCGCGCCGGCTCTACGCCCCGGACATGCCCGACCCCGACCTCATCATCCGCACGAGCGGCGAGGAGCGGATCAGCAACTTCCTGCTCTGGCAGGCGGCCTACGCCGAGCTCTACTTCACGCCCGTGCTGTGGCCGGACTTCAACCGCGAGCACCTGTACGAGGCGATCCGGGACTACCAGAAGCGCTCGCGCCGGTTCGGTGGCCTCGAGGAACCGAGGGACTGACCCGGGCGAACGTCCGGCGACTATGCGCCGTGCACAGCGCGCGGTGCGGGGACGCGCCGGGCGCGCGCTCCCCTGAGCGCCCGACCTGGGATAGGCTCCGCGGGGTTCCGTTCCGGAGAACGGACGGGAGGTGGCGAGCATCCCGTGAACGCATCGCATCGGAGCAGCCGGGTCTTCCAGCTCGAGCTGGGGCGCGAGTACCCGGAGATCGTGCGCGGGGAGGGCGCGTGGGTGGAGGACGCCACCGGACGCAGGTACCTCGACGCGATGAGCGGCGGCTCGATGGCCGCCACCCTCGGCCACGGCCGCCGGGACATCATCGCCGCCGCCCGCGCGCAGGCGGAGCGACTCGCCTTCGTGCACAACGAGCGTCTCACGAACCCCGCCCAGGAGCGCCTGGCGGAGGAGCTCGTGGCGGTCGCCCCGAAGGGCTTCACCCGCGCCCGGTTCGTGACGAGCGGGTCGGACGCCAACGAGATGGCGATCCAGCTCGCCCGGAGCTACCACGTGGAGCGGGGCGAGCCGCAACGGTGGATCGTCATCTCGCCGGCCCAGGCCTACCACGGACCCACGATGGAGACCCTCGCGCTCACGGGTCGACCGGGGCTCCAGGGCCCCTTCGGCCCCTACTTCGCCCGACACCTGCATATCCCGCCGGCGACCCCGCGGTTCGATCCCACCGGGGAGGCGACGCTCGCCGCCTTGGACGCGGCGCTGGAGGAGGCGGGACCCGAGAACGTTTCGGCCTTCTTCTGCGAGGCCATCAGCGCGGCGGCCCTGCCCGCCTACACGCCGCCCCGTCGCTTCTGGGAAGGCCTGGCCGAGCGCCGCGAGCGCCACGGGTTCCTGGTGGGCTTCGACGAGGTCGTGACGGGGGTGGGACGCACGGGGAGGTGGTTCGCCGGCGAGGCCACTCCCTGCGCCCCCGACATCATCGCCACCGCGAAGGGCCTCGGCGCGGGCTACGCGGCGATCGGAGCCGTGCTGTGCGCCGAGCACGTCTACGAGGCGGTGGCGGCTGGGTCCCGACGGTTCCCGCTCGGGCACACGTGGGACGGTACGCCCCTCCCCTGCGCCGTCGGTCTCGCCGTCCTCGACGCGTTGCATCGGGAGCGGCTCGTCGAGCGGGTGGCGGAGCTCGGGCCCTGGCTGCGTGAGGCTTTGGCGTCCGCCCTGGAGGGGATCCCGATCGTGCAGGAGGTCCGGGGCCACGGCTTCCTGCTCGGGGTCTCCTTCGCCGATCCCCGGGACGGCACGTCGTTCCTCCCACCCGAGCTGCGGGTGGCGGGCAGGATCGACCGGGCGGCGTTCGAGCGCGGGCTCATCACGCTCTCCACCCAGCCGACGCGCGACGGCTACGCGGGGGACCAGACGCTGTTCGCGCCCCCCTTCACCACGAGCGAGGAGGAGCTCCGCGAGAGGGTGGCCCGGTTCGCCGACGCGGTCCGCGCGGTGGCCGCGGAGGTCGAGCCGGAGCTCGAGGCGTACCCGTCGACGAGGCAGGAGGTGGGGGGATGACGGGGACCGATCGGGCCCTGCGAGCGCTGATCCTCCAACACGAGGACCCGACGCCGCCCGGCCACGTGACCGAGTGGCTCGCCGAGCACGGCGCGGCGGTGGACGTGTACCGGATCGACCTCGTCGAGCGGGACGTCGATCCCCGCGACTTCGACCTCATCGTCTCCCTCGGCTCGGAGTTCGCCGCCTTCGACGACACGAAGCCGTTCGTGGTGCGGGAGGCTCGTCTGATGGAGCGCGCGGTGGAGGCGGACGTGCCGATCCTCGGTCTTTGCTTCGGCGGACAGCTGCTGGCCCGGGTGCTCGGCGGTCGGGGGTTCCGGGCGACGGCGGAGATCGGGTGGCTCCCCGTGCGGAGCTCGCGGCCCGACCTGGTGCCCGAGGGGCCGTGGTTCCAATGGCACTTCGACTCCTTCACGGTCCCGGAGGGCGCGACGCTGATCGCCGAGTCGGATGCCGGGCCGCAGGCCTTCGTGGCGGGTCGGAGCCTCGGTCTCCAGTTCCACCCCGAGGTCACGGTGGGGATCATGGAGGAGTGGGTGCGGGCGTATCCGCACGAGCTCGAGGCCGAGGGCGTCGACCCGGCCGCGTTGCTCGAGGAGACGCGTCGTCGGGCGGAGGCGAGCAAGGCCATGGCCTGGCGACTCTTCGAGGCCTTCTTCCGGGAGATCGCCGGGCTCGGTGCGTCGGGCTCTCGGGATCTCGCCACGGCGGGGTGAGGTCGGTGCGGGGCTCGGTGACGGCGGACGCCACCCACGTCTTCCCCCGGTTCCTCGATCTTGCCTATCCGAACGTGGAGCGGGGCGAGGGCGTCTGGCTGACCACGGTCGACGGACGACGCATCCTGGACGCCTGCTCGGGGGGCGCGATGGTCACGTGCCTCGGGCACAGCGTCCCCGAGCTCGCGGCGGCTGCCGCCGAGCAGGCCGAGCGGATCTCCTACTTCTACAACCACCACTTCACGAACGGCCCGCAGGAGCGGCTCGCCGAGCGCCTCACGGAGGTGGTGGCGCCGGGGATGGCCAGGGTCCGGTTCGTCTCGGGGGGCTCCGAGGCGGTGGAGACCATGGTGCAGTTGGCGCGCCTCTACCACGTGGAGCGGGGAGACGCCGAGCGGTGGCGGGTGGTCTCCCCGGCCCAGGCCTACCACGGCTCCACGATGGGGACGCTCGCCCTCACCGGACGTCGGGCCCTCCAAGAGCCGTACACGCCGTACCTCGCCGACCACCGCCACATCCCACCGCCCGGGCGCGGCTCGGACCCCACCGGGGAGGCCGCGCTCGCGGCCCTCGACCGCATCCTCGAGGCGGAGGGCCCGAGCATCGCGGCGTTCGTGTGCGAGCCGGTGGGCGCCGCCGCCCTGCCCGGCCACGCGCCGCCGGATCGCTTCTGGGAGGGATTGGCCGAACGTCGTGAACGGTACGGCTTCCTGGTCTGCTTCGATGAGGTCGTGACGGGGATCGGCCGCGTCGGCAGCTGGCTCGCCGCCGACCAGCTGCCGATCGAGCCGGACATCGTGGCCGTCGGCAAGGCCCTCGGGGCCGGCCACGCCCCGCTCGGCGCGGTCCTCTGCCGGGAGCACGTGTACGAGGCGGTGGACCGAGGCTCGCGCGAGTTCGACCTCGGCCACACCTGGGACGGCGCGCCGCTCTCCTGCGCCGTGGGCCTGCGCGTCCTGGACCTGCTCGTGGAGCGCGACCTCATCGCCCGGGTCCGCGAGCGGGGCCCGCGGCTCCTCGAGGAGCTCCGCGCGGCCCTGTCGGGCCTGGAGATCGTGGGTGAGGTGCGCGGCCGCGGGTACCTCCTCGGGTTCGAGCTCGTGGATCCCCGGGACGGCGAATCCTTCCTGCCCGTGGAGCTCGACGCAGGGGCCCTCGTCGACGACACCGCGCTGGAGCACGGCCTGCTCGTGACCTCGACGCACCCGCAGGCCGACGGGTACGCGGGGGACCAGACGGTGTTCGCGCCGGCCTACACGAGCACCGACGAGGAGCTGGCGGAGATGCTCGAGCGGCTCCGGGCAACCATGGAGGACGTCGAGCGCCGCCTCAAGGAGCGGCTGGCGAGGGGGCGGGGATGAGCGACGCGGCTGGACACGAGGAGTTCGTGCTCCTCGCCATGCCGGACGTCAACGGCTCGCTGCGCGGCAAGGCGCTGCGGCCGGAGGCGTTCGAGACGGCGCTGGAGCGCGGCACGGTGATGACGGACCTGCTCCTCGGGCTCGACCCCACGGACACGCCGATCTCCGACTACGAGCGGTTCGGTATCCGCGTCGGGGCTCCCGACCTGATCGTCCACCCTGAGCCCGACACGCTCCGGGAGCTCACCTGGCGTCCGGGATGGCGGATCTGCCTGGTCACGCCGAGCTGGCGGGACGGCAGCCCGTGCGAGTACGCGACCCGCGAGGTCTACCGGCGCGTCCTCGGCGACGTGGCGGAGCTCGGCTACGAGGTGATGGCGGCGATCGAGTACGAGGTCCGGATCTTCGACGAGCGGGGCGAGCCGACCTCGACGGGGATCAGCTACAGCATCAACGAGATCGGCGGCTACGCGCGGTTCCTCGACGAGTTGGTGCGCGGCCTCGAGGGCCTGGGGGTGGGGCTGTCCGCGGTCCACACGGAGGCCGGGCCGGGGCTGCTCGAGCTGAACCTGGCGCCCGGGCGCGGCCTCCGCGCCGCGGATGACGCGGCGCTCGTGAAGTTCGCGGTGAAGCAGATCGCGGCCTCGATGGGCTACCGTGCGAGCTTCCTCGCGAAGACGGTTCCCGGGGAGGAGGGATCGAGCGGCCACGTCCACATGTCGCTGTGGCAGGGGGACCGGAACGCCTTCGCGGGCGCCGACCCCGACGGGCCCCCGCCAGAGGTGTTCGCCTCGGCCGTCGCCGGGCTCCTGGAGCATCTGCCCGGCGCCTCCCTCCTGCTCAACCCGACGATCAACTCGTACAAGCGCCTCGTCCCCGGGTGGTTCGCGCCGATCAACGCCACCTGGGGGTACGAGAACCGGTCCTGCGCCGTGCGGGCGATCCGATCGGCCCGGCCCGAACTCTGGCGCTTCGAGTGTCGCCGCCCGGGAGCGGACGCGAACCCGTACCTCGCGTTGGGCGCCCTCGCGGCCTCGGCGGCTGATGGCATCCGGCGCTCGCTCTCGGCTCCGCCCCCGGAGGCCGGGGATGCGTACGCGAGGACCGATCTGCCCCTGCTCCCAGGCTCGCTGGAGGCGGCGATCGAGGCGTTCCGGGCCGACGCCGGCTTGCGCTCGGCCCTGGGGGAGGGGTTCAGCGAGTACTTCGTCACCTCGCGCGTCTGGGAGCTGAAGGCGTGGCAGGACACCGTCACCGACTGGGAGCGCGAGCGGTACATCCGCGCCGTGTAGCCGCGCCCGACCCTGGGCGGGGCTGGGCAGCTGTGCGGGGTGCACTGGGCCGTGCGGCTTCCCTTCCGGCGGCCCGAGTGCTACCGTTCGACCCCTCTCGGAGGGCGGAGATGACGCGATCCGCGGCCCACCGCAGCCACCGACGGGGCCTCGCGACCCCGCCCGCCGAGGCCGCCCGGGCCCTGCGGCAGATGCTCCGGGACAAGCGCCGCGAGACCGAGGCCCTCTTCGGGATCCTCGCCAGCCTGGCCTCGACGCTGGACGTCGCCAAGCTCCTCGACTACGTCGTCCACCTGTGCAAGGAGCTCACCGGGTGTCACGGCGTCCTCGTCTACCTGTGGGACGAGGACAGCGAGCGCCTCGTCGTCCGAGCGGGTGTCGAGGGCTACGAGCGCTGGATCGGCCGCTTCGGGCTCGCCCTCGGCGAGGGGTTGACGGGCTGGACGGCGCTCACCCGTCAACCGGGGATGATCACCGAGAACCCGACGCAGGACCCGCGGTTCAAGCGGTTCCCCGAGCTGAACGACGACCGGTACCAGTCCTACCTCACGATCCCCATCATCTCGCCGAACGGGCGGCTCATCGGCGTCATCACCATGCATACGGAGGCGCCCCACCGCTTCGACGACGACGACCTCATCCTGATGACCACCCTCTCGGTGCTGATCGCGACGGCGGTCGAGAACGCCGAGCTGTACGAGCGACAGGCCCGGCAGGTGCAGGTCCTGAACGCGCTGGCCGAGGCGGGCCAGGCGGTGGTGCAGACCTCGTCCCTCCGGCACGTGCTGCATCGGCTGGCCGGGACGGCGGCGACCCTCGTCGCGGCCGACCGGTGCGCCATCCTCGCCCTGGACGAGACCGGCGCGCATCTCGGGGTCGAGGCCTTCTGGGAGGCGGCGCCCGGGTCGGTGGGTGGTTCGCCCCCGGCGCTCGCCGTGGAGGGTATCTGGGCGCGGGTGCTGGGAGCGACGTCGACGCTCGTCCTCGGTCGCCGCGAACACGCGGAGGCGTTCCGCGCGTTCGACGTGCTCGCCCCGCAGGCTCGGACGGCGCTCGTCGCGCCCATGCGGTTGTCGGAACGGACGATCGGCCTCGTCGCGTGTTTCTCGAGGTCGGCCGGGGCCCCGCATCGGGAGGACGCGGAGCTCCTGTTGACCCTCGCCTCCCAGGCCGCCCTCACGGTGCAGAACGCGCGGCTCATCGAGACGCTCACCGAGCGCAACGTCGTGCGCGACCTCTTCGAGGCGCTCGCCCTGGGCGAGGACGACGGACAGTTGCTCGAGGGGCGCGCCCTCAGGCTCGGAGTGGATCTCACCCAGCCGCACGTGGTGACGGCGTTCGAGGTCGCCGAAGGGGCGGCCGGCGCGGACATCGATCGCCTGTGGTCAGCCCTGCGGCAGGATCTCGTGGGCGGGTTCCCGGGCTCGCTTGCTGCGCACCGGGACCACACCCTCACCGCGCTCTTGCGGGTGGCCCCGGCGACGAGCCTGGATCGGCTGGCGGAGCGCCTCTGCGAGCTGAAGCGGCCGCACGAGCGGCGCCAGGACGTGCTCGTATCGGTGGGTGTCTCGCGCCTCTGTCGAGCCGTGGACGAGTACCCCGACGCCTTCGAGCAGGCGCGGCACGCGTTGCTCATCGGTCGCGCGATGCGCGGGCCGGGGGCGGCGGTGACCTTCGATGAGCTCGGCGCCCAGTGGCACCTCTTCCACGTGGCGCAGCAGCAGGTCCGCGACGTGTACCAGGAGCGCCTGCAGCGCCTCGTGGAGCACGATCGGGCGAAGGGCACGCACCTGTTCCGTACCGTCGAGGTGTACCTGGAGTGCATGGGGAACGCGAAGCTCGCGGCGGAGCGGCTGTTCGTCCACCGGAACACCCTGCGGCTCCGCTTCCAGAAGATCCGTCAGGTGGCGGAGCTCGACGTGACGGACCCCGGCCGGTGGTTCGATCTGATGATGGCCCTGCGGATCATCCGGCTCCGCGAGCTGACGGCGCGCACCGGACACGGTGGCGCGCGCGGCGGGGATCGCGGGAGCCCGGGGAACGGCGGGGGTTCATGAGGGCGCCCGGGCGAGGTGCGCGGCCGGCGTTGGGGACACGTTCCTGACGGGATGAGGACCGGAGGGGAGGACCGGAGGAGATGACGAGAGCGCCGGACACGGTGGGGGAGATCATGACGGTGAACGTCGTCGGGGTCGGGCCCGACGATCCGGTGACGGACGCCATCCGGGCGATGGTGGACCACGACATCGGGTCCGTGCTGGTGATCGACGGAGACCGTGCGGTCGGCATCTTCACCGAGCGCGACCTGACCCGCCGGATCCTCGGGGATCCGGACCTGCTCGGACGGCCCATGCGGGAGGTGATGTCGGCGCCCGTTCACGCCGTCCGACCCGACACGGATATCCAGGCGGCGTTCGACCTCATGAACGCGAAGGGGGTCCGGCGCCTGGCCGTCCTCGACGGCATGCGACTGGTCGGGATCGTGACGGAGCGGGATCTCATGCGGTGGGTGAGCGCCGTCGCGGCGGAGTAGCCGGGCGGAGCGAGCGCAGATCGGTGGAAGGAGGGAGGACGTGAGCGAGGTTGGGGCCATCCTCGAGCGGTGGCGGAGCGAGGGCATCCGGTTCGTCCGGTTCGAGCTGCCGGACATGCACGGCATCTCGCGCTCCAAGACCGTGCCCATCGAGCACGCCGACGGCTTCGCGGAGCGGGGGCTCAACATGTACGGGGGGACCTCGGTCCTGGACACCCGCTCGGACGTGGTCCCCGGGACCCTCTACAACGAGGAGCGGATGTACGGCGACCAGCTGCTGCACCCGGACCCGGACACCGCCGCGGTCGTGCCGTGGGTCGAGGCGACCGGTCGTTTCATCTGCGACGCGACGTGGTACGACGGGAGCCCCCTGGAGGCCACGCCGCGCCACGTGTACCGGCGCGCCCTCGAGCGCTGTCGGTCGATGGGCTTCGAGCCGGTCATCGGGACCGAGTACGAGTTCTACCTGCTGGACGGCGAGACGCACGAGCCGCTGTTCGACGGCTACCACATCTTCAACACGGTGCGGAACGACTACGTCCCCACGATCCGGCGCATCCTCGAGGAGATGCCGCGGATCGGCGTCTCGGTGATCACGGCGAACTGCGAGTACGCGGGCTCCCAGTGGGAGATCCCGTGCGCCGCGGGGCGCGGGATGAAGGGGCCGGACGACGCGTTCACGTTCCGCAACGGCGTGAAGGAGATCGCCCGGCAGGATGGGCTCCTCGCGACCTTCATGTCGAAGCCCTTCGCGAACTCCGCTGGCTGCGGGAACCACACGCACATCTCCCTCCTGCGGCTGGACGACGGCACGAACGCGTTCGGCGACGACGGCGACGCGATGGGGATCTCCGAGACCTGTCGGTACTTCGTCGGGGGTCTCCTGCGGTACGCGAAGGCCATCGACCCCGTGATCGCGCCGACGGTCAACTGTCACCGGCGACGCCGGCGTCACACCTTCAGCCCCACCAACGTGTCCTGGGGGCTCGAGGATCGCTCGGCGCTCGTGCGGGTGAAGGGTGGCTCGCTCCAGTCCCGACACCTGGAGTACCGGGCGCCCTCCGCCCTCGCGAACCCCTACCTGATCGGGGCGGCGCTGCTGCAGGCCGGCCTCCAGGGCATCGAGGATCGTCTCGAACCCGGCCCGACGTCCAAACCCGGGATCCCGGCCGAGGACGACGACGACTTCGAGAAGCTCCCGACCTCGATCCATGAGGCGCTCGACGCCTTCGAGGCGGAGCCCGCCGTGCGTGCGTTCTTCGGTGAAGAGTTCGTCACCGCGTACCTCGTGATGCGACGGTACGAGCTCTCCCGGTTCAACGACTGGGTCACCGACTGGGAGCGGGCGGAGTACCTGGAGCTCTTCTAGCGGGCGAACGGGGAGGCTCGGCCCTCCGGGTCCGGGTCGGATGGCCTCATCGGCCGCGCGGAGCGTGCGCATCATGGTCGGGGATGGCTTCCTACGACCGCGGGGTCCGCAGGCGCATGCCCGCGGCGGTACTGTTGGGCGTGGGGTGGGTGCTCCTCGCCGGTGCCCCGGTGGCCGTCCCGGCGCTCGCCCTCGTCGCGCTCGTGTACCTCGTGCCTCGGCTCCTCGCCGTCGTCCTCCGCGGGGAGCCCGAGCTCGCGCACCCGGATCTCGCCCTCGTGATCGTGGCGAACGCCCTCGCGGTCCTGGTGGTACAGCTCCTCCTCGCGCTCCAGGGAGCAGCCTGACGGGATCGGAGGCGCCCTGTTCAGCGTGCACAGGGCGCGGTGCGGGATGTGGGCAGGCCGAGCGCCGCTCGGTCTTGCCCGGCGGAGGAGGACCGCCCTACCCTTAGCCGGGTCCGACGACGCCCGGGACGCCGAGGGGGCCCGGGCGAGAAGGGGGTGGATGGATGGCGACGCAGGACGTGTTCATCCGCAAGTCGTCCGGCCTCACGCGGCAGATCAGCGCCCGTGACGCCCTCATGTACTGCGCGATGAACCCCGGGCTCCTCTACGCCCTCGTGTACATCGTGTGGGCGCCCGCCTTCTTCCCCGGGGCGCACATGGGGATCGGCGTCCTGTTCGTGCTGCTGATCTTCCCGATCGCCGGTCTGTACTGGTACTTCTCGGTCTCGATGCCGCGATCCGGCGGGGAGTACATCTACATCAGCCGGACGCTGCACCCGAGCCTCGGTCTGTTCGCGTCCTTCGCGATCAGCATCACGGCGCTGTCGTGGACCGGGCAGATCCAGGACTGGTGGATCCGCTGGGGGCTCGCCGATGCGATCCGGGCGGTCGGGATCTCCAGCGGGAACCAGGGGTGGATCGATCTCGCCAACTTCATCGACCAGCCCATCGTTCGGTTCCTGCTCGGCACCGCCGCGCTCGTCCTCACGGGATGGCTCTTCCTGAAGGGCGCGAAGGCGATGATGCGCGTCTCCTACTGGGCCGTGGCCTTCGCCTGGCTCGCCGTGGCGATCCTCGGGTTCCTGCTCGTGGTGACCGGGCAGGACGGCTTCCGGGAGAACTTCAACCGTCTCTCGGGAGCCGAGTACGACGCGATCCTCCAAGCCGGCAAGGAGGCGGGGGCGATCTTCGGGATCTCCTTCGTCCCGCTGATGTACGCGGCCGTCACGTACATCAACCTCAACACGCTGGGGCAGACCTTCTCCGCCAACCTGGCCGGCGAGATCCGTGGGGTGGGGAGGTCCCAGGCGCTCGCTCTGTTCGGATCGCTGGTCATGCAGATGGCGATCTGGTTCGCCGCCTACATGCTCGTCTACGGGATCGTCGGCACGAACTTCATGCACTCGCTGGACGCCATCTGGGCGGACGATCCGTCCAAGCTGCCGCCGGCCCTGGTCCACGAGCACACCTCGAGCGAGCCGGTGCCGATGCTGCTCGTCGCGTTCATGACCGGGAACCCCATCCTGCAGCTGCTCTTCGGGCTCTGCTTCATCGTGGCGACGTGGGTGTCGCTCGCGGGGCTCGGCTTCGCGCCGATCCGCAACGTGTTCGCCTGGTCCTTCGACCGGCTGATCCCCACGAAGTTCTCGGAGATCACGACGCGGTACCGGGCGCCCCTGTGGGCCATCGTCGCGGTGATCGTCGCCGCCGAGGTGTTCCTGTGGCTCGGGATCTACAGCCCCGCGTACTCGAGCGCGATCCTCTACACGATCGTGGCGTGGTTCGTGGCGTGGATCGTCCTCGGCATCGCGGGGATCGTGTACCCGTACCGTCGTCGGGAGCTGTTCGAGGCGGGCCCGCCCGCCACGCAACGCCGGATCGCGGGGATCCCGGTGATCTCGATCCTCGGGTTCCTCACGCTCGCCGTGTCGATCTTCACCGAGTGGGCGGTGGCCCAGCCCTTCTTCAGGGGCGCCGCCGAGCCGAACCAGTACCTGACGGTGCTCGGGATGCTGGTGATCCCGCTGGTGATCTACCTGATCGCGCACGTGTACCACTCGAGCAAGGGGATCCCGCTGAAGGTGCAGTTCTCGCAGGTTCCCCCGGAGTGAGAGGGGGATCGGAGCGGGTGAGGGGGTCACGTTCGGGCGGCGCGACCCCCTCGCCGCGCCCCATGGGTGCCCCGTGAGGAGGTAGGAGACCGGTGCTGAAGCTCTTCTTCGCGACGGACGTCCACGGCTCGGAGACCACGTTCCGCAAGTGGCTCAACGCGGCCCAGCACTACGGCGCCGACGTCCTCCTCATGGGCGGCGACCTGACCGGCAAGATGCTCGTCCCGATCGTCGAGGAGCGGGACGGCTCGTACACCGCCCGGTTCGAGGGCAGCACGGTCCGGGTCGACGATCAGCGTGGGCTCGCCGACCTGGAGAAGGCCCTCCGCCAGCGCGGTTACTACACCCAGCGCATGACGCCCGAGGAGAAGGCGCGGTACCAGACGCCGGAGCAGGTCGAGGAGCTGTTCAAGCAGCACATGGCGCAGGTGCTGGAGGGTTGGGTCGGCCTTGCCGACGAGCGGCTCGACCCCGGGAAGACGCCGGCCATCTGGATGCCGGGGAACGACGACCTCGAGTTCATCGACCAGTACGTGAACCGGAGCCGAGC
>ML214184.1:295-8188 GCA_004366195.1 Actinomycetota bacterium | reverse complement strand
CGGTCGGATCATCGAGATCGACGGGTACTACATCCTCTCCATCGGGAACGCCAACATCACGCCCTGGAACTGCCCTCGCGACGTGACCGAGGACGTCCTGGCGGCGAAGATCGACGAGCTCGCGGCGCAGGTCCCGGACATGAGCCGGTGCATCTTCAACGTCCACGCCCCACCCTGGGGGTCGAACCTCGACCTCGCGCCCGAGCTCGACGAGGACTTCAAGCCCACGATGGAGGCCGGGGGCCTGAAGATGATCCCCGTGGGCAGCACGGCGGTGCTCGAGGCCATCCGCAAGTGGCAGCCCCTGCTCTCCCTCCACGGGCACATCCACGAGTGTTCCGCGGGGGTCAAGATCGGCCGGACGCTCTGCATCAACACGGGCTCGGAGTACCACGAAGGTGTCCTGCGGGGCACCCTCGTGATCCTCGATCCGAAGAAGGGCGTGAAGAACTACGCCCTCACGGTGGGGTGAGGGATTTGGCGGCGACGGAACCGCTCGGTGAACCGTTCTCCGCCTGGCCCGAGTTCGTGGCGGAGGCGGAGACCATCATCGAGGCCGCGCGCGACCGCGGCCTGCATCTCAGGCTGCTCGGGGCGCTGGCCGTCATCAAGCAGTGCCCCCAGCATGTCTGGCTGCTGGAGAAGACCAACAGGATCCTCACCGACCTCGACTTCATGGGGTACGACCGCGAGATCGATCAGGTCGAGCGGATGTTCGCCGAGCTCGGCTACGAGGTCCTCGGCGGCCGTGGGGTGACGATGGACGTCTGGGTCGGTCGGCGCATCTTCCACGACCCCTCACGTGGACGGCGGCGGGTGGACGTCTTCCTCGATCGGCTGGACTTCTGCCACCCGATCGACCTACGCGGCCGGCTCGATCTCGATCCCGTCACCATCCCCCTGACCGATCTCCTCCTCGAGAAGCTCCAGATCGTGGAGATCAACGAGAAGGACCTGAAGGATCTGGTGGTCCTGTTCCTGGAACATCCGGTGGCCGACCGGGAGAGCCCCGGAGCCTTCGACGCCTCCCGGGTCGTGGATCTCCTGTCGGCGGACTGGGGCTTCTACTACACGGTTTCGCTGAACCTCGATCGGATCCGTCGGTACATGCAGACGATCCCCGACCTGTCCGACGGACAGCGGGCGCTCGTGGAGGAGCGGATGGATCATCTCTGGCGGCTCGGCGAGGCCAGGCCGAAGAGCCTGCGGTGGAAGATCCGGGCGCGGGTCGGTCCCGCTCGGAGGTGGTACCAGGAGGTCGGCGAGGGCTACCGGGAGCTCGGGCGGGAGAGCGGCGCCTGGGAGGGCTGAGTCAGCCGCGCTCCGCGACCAGCTGCGCGAAGGCACCCAGGGCGATCCTCGCAGCCGCCCGTTGATCCGGCAGGCGCTCCGCCGCCTCCTTCAGCACATCTTCGGGCGTCCGTCCGGCCTCGCGAACCTCCGGCTCCCAGCGCGCGGTCCACGCGGCGATGCCCTCGAGGGTGGCCTCGGGGTGGAACTGAACGCCGTAGCCACAGGGGCCCACGCGGAAGGCCTGGTTGGACACCTCATCGCCGGTCGCCAGGTGCACGGCGCCCGCAGGGATCGCGAACGTGTCGGCGTGCCACTCGAAGACGGGAACGCCGTGGAAGGGCGCGATCACGGGGTCCCGAGCACCCTCGGGCGTCGCCCGGAGGCGGCGGAAGCCGAGCTCGGCGACGGGCGATCGCGCAACGGGGGCGCCGAAGGCACGGGCCAGCACCTGGGCGCCGAGGCAGATCCCGAGGACCGGGACGCCGGCGGCGACGGCATCGCGCAGGTAGGCGCGCTCCCGAGCGAGGAAGGGATACCTGGTCGTCTCGTCGGCGTTCATCTCGCCCCCCAGTACGACCAGGCCGGAGACCGCCGCCGGGTCCGGCCACGTCGCGTCGGTCCAGGCATCGACCGTGCGATGGGGGATGCCGGCCTCCGAGAGCGCCTCGGCCACCACCCCGAGCTCGTGGGGGTGGTGGTGGCGGAACCCGACGACCGGTCTCATCACACCGGCAGGCCCCGCTCCCGCCGGTACGCCGCGGCGATCTCCCGCAGGCCGGCCCTCACGTTGTCGTAGACGCGATCGCCGGGAAGGTACCGCTTGGGGACCTTCGCCACCACGGTGTAGTTCGGATCGCACACGTTGGCGATGGGCGTCTCGGAGATCTGGGTGATGAGCTGGTACGCGTCGAGCTTGTCCATCCCGAACTCCTCGACGAGCCACGAGACCAGGTCCCCGTGGGCGATTCGGAACGCGTCCTCGAGCGGCCGGGCCGAGCCAGCCGACATGAGGTACGTGTCGTCCTCCAGGCGCGGCCAGGGCGTCGGCCGTCCCTTGATGAGGTCGATCACCAGCACCGTGTCCATCGCCCCCTCCACCGCGACCCCGCAGGTCTCGCCCTCGCCCTGCCGGTAGTGGCCGTCGCCGATGGAGAAGAGCGCGCCCTCCACGTTCACCCCGAGGTAGCACGTGGTGCCGACCCGCATCTCCGGCGTGTCGAGGTTCCCGCCGTGCGAGTCGGGGACGAGGGGCGAGCGGACCTCGAGGTTGGGCGGCGCGACGCCGACGGTCCCGTGCATCGGCTCGAGCGGCAGCTCCACGATGTGGTCGCCCCGACGCGCTTCGTACCGGACGGTGCGACGCTCCCGGTCCACCTCGTACACCCACACGATCTCCGGAAGGGGATCCTGGAGGGTCACCGTCCTCGTGGTGGACGTGAGCGCGCCGAACAGGGGGAAGGTGGTCGACACGCCCCAGTCCCGGGAGGGCTCGATCGAGATGAAGTGGATGGCCAGGGTGTCGCCGGGCTCGGCCCCCTCCACGTAGAACGGGCCGGTCTGGGGGTTCAGGAAGGGGAAGACGATCTTCTCCGAGGCGAGGTCCTCGACGCTGCGGACGAGGCTCGTGAAACAGTCGTCGGTCCACAGCTCGAGCACGTCGCCAGGCCGGATCTTCGTGACCGGGGCGGCGCCGCCGAACGTCCAGGCGTACTCGCTCCGGTCCGGCCGGTAGGCGATCACGCGCAGCTCCGTCATCGGTGTCCTGCAGCGGCCTCCCTCCGCACCTCCGTTCCGCCGCGAATGACCTCACCCACGCTCGAAGTACCGGGCGAGCTCCCAGTCCGTCACGACCGTGTTGTCGAAGATGATCTGCTCCTGGACCGCCGTGTTCAACAGGTGCTCGAAGACGAAGTCCCCGAACGCCTGCCGGGCGACCTCGCTGCCGCGGAAGGTCTCGATCGCCTCGTGGAGCGAGCTCGGCACGCGGGGCACGTCCTTCGCCTCGTAGGCGTTGCCCACGAACATCTCCGGCGCCTCGACCTTGTTCTCGATACCCCACAGGCCGCTCGCGATGGTCGCCGCGTAGCCCAGGTAGGGGTTCACGTCGGCGCCGGGGATCCGCATCTCGACCCGGAGCCCCTTGTGCTCGCCGACCACTCGGAACCCGCACGTGCGGTTGTCGCGGCTCCAGACGATGGCGGTCGGCGCCCACGAGCCGAGCTGGTACCGCTTGTAGGAGTTCACGAACGGCGCGTACATCCACGCCATCTCCCGTGCGGTCGCCATGAGGCCCCCGAGGAAGTACCGCGCCGTCTCCGACATGTGGTGCGGCGCGCCCTCGTCCCACATCAGGGACTCGGTCCCGTCGGCGTTCCACACGCTGGAGTGCATGTGGCAGGAGGAGCCGGCCTCGGCCATCGACCACTTGGCCATGAACGTGGCGGCGACGCCGTTCGCGGCGCAGATCTCCTTCACCCCGTGCTTGAACAGCGCGTGGTAGTCGGCGGTGGTGAGCGCGTCCGCGTAGGTGATGTTGATCTCGTGCTGCCCCTTACCGAACTCGCCCTTGCTGAACTCCACGGGGAGACCCGCCCCGAGCATGTGGTTCCGGATCTGCCGGATGATCCACTCGTCCTTGGTGGTCTGGAGCATGTGGTAGTCCATGATGTAGGTGGAGCTCGGCCGCAGGTTCCGGTAGCCGGAGTCGGCGATGTCGTCGTAGGAGTCCTTGAACAGGTAGAACTCCAGCTCCGAGCCGGTCTTGATCGTGTAGCCGGCCTGCGCGGCCCGTTCCACCTGCCGCCGGAGGATCTGGCGCGGCGCCACCTCCACCGGCTCCCTGGTCTCCTCGTCGGCGATGTCGCAGATCACCATCACGGTCTTCTCGAGCCAGGGACACCAGCGGAGGGTCGACATGTCGGGGATCATCCGGAAGTCCCCGTAGCCCGTCTCCCAGCTCGCGTACTTGTAGCCGGGGAGCGGCTCCATCTCCATGTCGATGGCGAGGAGGTACAGGCAGGCGTGGAGCCCCTCCTCGCCCAGGATCTCCTCGAGGAAGAAGTGGGGTACCACGCGCTTGCCCATGAACCGGCCCTGCAGGTCGGTGAACATGCACAGGACCGTGTCCACCTCGCCCGCGTCGGCGAGCTCCTCGAGCTGCTTCGCGTCCAACGTCCCCTGGTGCATCGCTCCTCCTCGCTCGTCGCTCCTCGCCAAGGCGGCGGCCCTGCGGCCGCCGCCTCCAGCCCTTCGTCCTCGATGCCCCCTCAGCCGCTCGGCGGGGCGTCCCCCGTCTCCCCGCGGAGGATCGCCTCCTGCTCCTCGCGGGTGGCCACGAAGCCCGCCTCGTCGGGGATGCCCCGCTCGCCCTTGGTCAGGGCGAACTCCTCCTCGGGCGAGAGCACCAGCCGGTGCCGACCGAAGATCGCGAAGTAGAGCAGGCCGAGCACGAAGTAGATCAGCGTGCCGTAGACGCCCGGGCGGTAGTCCGCGTTGCTGTACAGGGAGATCAGGGAGACCACGGCCAGGATGCCCGCCAGGGCCGCCCCCCATTCGCCGACCGGGCTGCGGTACGGGCGGTGGATGTGCGGCATCTTCCTGCGGAGGAGGATGAACGACAGGCACTGCATGGCGTAGGAGATGACGGCGCCGAAGACGGCCATGTAGAGCAGGGCGCCGACGACCTTCCCGGCGAGCTCTCCTCCCTGCTGGCCGAGCCAGTACATCAGGACCGCGAGGGCGTACCCGACGATGGCTCCCGCGATCAGCGCGACGTGCGGGGTCTTGCGCGTGCCGTGCGTGAGCGACAGCCACTTGGGGAAGTAGCCCGCGCGGGAGAGCGAGTACGTGTTCCTCCCGTACGCGTAGATGATCGTGAAGAAGCTCGCGATCAGCCCGAACAGACCGATCAGACCGAGCAGCTCGGCCGAGGTCCCCTCGCCGAAGATGGCCTTGAAGCCGTCGAAGAGCGGGGTCGCCGAGACGCCGAGGTCGCTGGCGGGGACGACCCCGGTGTTGAGGAACAGCGTGAGCGCCCCGGTGATGACCAGGGTGGTCATGCCCCAGATCGTGGCGCGCGGGATGTCGCGGCGGGGATCCATCGACTCCTCCGCCGCGAGGGGCAGCTCCTCGATCGCGAGGAAGAACCAGATCGCGAAGGGGATCGCGGGGAAGATCCCGCCGATGCCCTTCGGGAGGAACGTGGAGTTCCCCGGTTCGGGGGTCACGGCGAACCAGTTCGCGGTGTCGAACTTGCCCGATGCCAGCACGGAGATGAAGAAGACGCTGAGGATCCCCAGGGCCACGATGTTCACGATGACCGTGAACCGCATCGTGGCCTCGATCCCCGCGATGTTGATCCCCACGAAGATGACGTAGAAGACCGCCATCCAGGTGACCGGGCTGTTCAGCCAAGGCTCCCCCGCGATGTCGAAGAGCCCCTTGACGATGTCGTGCATCAGGAAGCCCATCGCCGACACCACGACGGCCGGCGTGATCACGTACTCCATGTTCTCGGCGAGACCCGTGATGAAGCCTCCCCACGGACCCATGGCCGAGCGGGCGAACGAATACGCGCCGCCCGTATGCGGAAGGGCGGGCGACATCTCGGCGATGCTGAAGCACAGCCCGTAGTACATGATCGCGACGACGATCGTCGCGATCAGGAGGCCGCCGAACCCCCCGGCGTCCAAGCCGACGTTCCAGCCGTAGAAGTCGCCGGAGATGACCGCGGCCACCCCGAGCGACCACAGCGACCAGAAGGCGGCGTGTCGTTTCAGCCCCCGCTTCTCGAAGTACTCCTCACCCACCTCCTGGTAGGTGACGGATCCCACCTTCCGCTCGGCCACGGCCCCACCTCCCCGGGTTCCGGACTCCCTGTGGACGTTTGGGCGGTATTGAGCCCCAAAGGGGCACGCTTGTCAAACAGGAGGTCGCCGTGCCGGGCGCCGTCCTCAGGCTCCGGGCCACGTCCATGGGGTTGACGCTGGGCATTTGTCAGACAAATATGTCCCAACACCCGAGGGGAGGCATGGTGAGGGCGAGGTCCAAGACCAGCGCGGTGCGTCGGGACATCGCGGCGCGGATCCTCTCCGCCCCGCCGGGGAGCCAGCTCCCGCCCGAGCCGGAGCTCGCCGCCGAGCTCGGGGTCTCGCGAGCCACCTTGCGGGAGGCGCTGCGGCCGCTCGAGGACGAGGGCCTGCTCCGTCGCACCCGCGGCGCGGGGACCTTCGTGGCCGATCGACCGCGCATGGTGAACAGCCTCGACGCCAACTTCGGGGTGACCGACGCGATCCGAGCCTCCGGGAAGGTGCCGGGGACCAAGCGCGCGGAGGTCCGGATCGAGCCAGCCTGGGAAGACGAGGCGGAACGGCTCGACGTCGAGCCTGGCGAGGACCTGTTGGTCGTGGACCGGGTCCGGACCGCCGACGGTCGGCCGGTGGTGATCGCGCGGGACATCCTCCCCCTCCGGGTCATCGGGGCGGATCCGGAGGTCCATGAGCGGCTTCGGACGGGATCCGTGTACGAGGTGCTGGAGCGCGATCGCGGCATCGTCGTGCACCACGGGCTCGCCACGTTCCGACCGATCCGCGCTGACGGCCGGCTCGCCGCGCTCCTCGAGGTGCCCCGCGGCACGCTCCTGCTGTACCTGCGCCAGGTGGACTTCGACGAGTCGGGGCGTCCCGTCGTCTCGTCGCACGAGCACCACCTGGTCGATGCGTTCGAGTTTTCCGTCGTTCGGAGGGGTCCGGGAAGGAGGCATGCGTGAACACGAACCTCGGCAAGGCGATGCGGCTCAAGCGCGTGATCGATCCGGAGGGGGTCTCGATCATCTGTGCCCTCGACCACGGCATGACCGCGCCCACGTTCCTCGAGCCGCTCGCCGGGATCACCGAGCGCACCGCGGAGGCGATCCGTGGCGGGGCGAACGTGATCATGATGAGCAAGGGCATGATCCGCGTGGCCGAGCCGGCGTTCTCGCCGACGACCTCGCTCGCCCTGCTGCTGTCCGCCTCGGCGAACCCCGACGGGGACCGCCCGAGGATCGTCCAGATCGCCGAGGTCGAGGAGGCGCTCGTGCTGGGAGCCGATGCGGTGGTGCTCTTCACCGCGCTGGGGGGCGACACCGAGCCGGAGATGATCGACATCCTCGCCGGGGTGGGGCGCGAGTGCGAACGGCTCGGGATGCCGTTCATCGCCGAGGCGGAGGTCGCGACCACCTACGCGACGGTCGAGGAGCTCGCCCAGCGGTACGGGTTCGAGTACCTGCGCCGGAACGTCCGGCTGTGCGCGGAGCTCGGCGCCGACATCGTGAAGACGAACTGGCCGGGGGACCCGGACTCCTTCGCGAAGCTGGTCGAGGCCGCGAGCGGCATCCCGCTGGTGCTCGCGGGGGGCTCGAGGCTCGAGGACGCCGAGCTCCTGCGGCGGATGCAGGTGGCCGTCGAGGCCGGCGCGATCGGGTGCTCGGTCGGCAGGAACATCTTCATGCATCCCGCCCCCGAGGCGATGACGCGGGCCCTCTCGAGGGTGATCCGGGAGCGCTGGAAGGCGAGCGACGCCCACGAGGCGCTCCTCGCGGAGATGGCCGAGGGGGTGAGG
>ML214184.1:0-285 GCA_004366195.1 Actinomycetota bacterium | reverse complement strand
CGGCGCGCTCCTCCGGGTGGAGGCGTGCGGGATCTGCGGGACCGACGCCCGGACGTTCTTCAACGGCGACCCGCGGGCCCCCGCGCCTTGGGTGCTCGGGCACGAGCCGGTCGGCGTGCTCGAGGAGGTCGGCCCCGAGGCGACGCTCCCGGCGGGCGTGAAGCGGGGGGACCGTGTGTTCCTGGGGTCTATCCTCACCTGCGGCGAGTGCACGTGGTGCGTGGACGGCTACCAGAACCTCTGCGAGCGTCACCTGCTGTACGGGTACGACCCCTTCCCCGGGGC
>SIRV01000144.1 GCA_004366195.1 Actinomycetota bacterium | reverse complement strand
CCCCCCCCCCGACCCGCCGCCGCCCCCCGTGGAGGAGCGGGGCGCGCCCCGCGGTGGCCCGCGGGGCGCGCCGGCACCGCCTCCCTGGCCGTGGTCGTCCCTCTGGGCTTGTCGGGGCTGCACCGGCGGGGGGCGGCCGTGGGCGGGGCGGCGGGCGACATGCTCCTCGCCGCCCTCCTCGACGCCGGCGCGGCGCGGGAGGCGGTGGCTGGCGCCATCGCGGCCGTGCTCGGACGCGCGGTGGACCTCGAGACCTCCGAGGTGCGCCGAGGGGGACTGCGGGCGCTCGCCGTGCGCGGGCTCGCTCCCTCGCCCCGACGTCGCCCGAGCGAGCTGCTCGCGGCGGTGCGCGCGGCCGACCTCGCTGAAGGCGTCCGCTCTCGCGCGGTCGCCGTGCTCGAGCGGCTGCTCGCGGCCGAGGCGGGGGTCCACGGGGTGGGGCTCGAGGAACTCGCCCTGGAGGAGCTCGGCGAGGACGACACCCTCTTCGACGTCGTGGGGATCGCAGCGGCGCTGGACGGTCTCGGGGTGGAACGGGTGCTCGTGGGCCCCCTGCCGCTGCCCGCGCCGTCCGGGGCGGGCGGCCACGGCTCGCCCGCCCCGGTCACGCTCGAGCTCCGCGCGGGCTTCGCGGTCCGGCCCGGCGCGCCCGGGCTGACCGAGCCGGTCACGCCGACGGCGGCGGCCGTGCTCTCGGCCCTCGGGGAGCCCTCGACGGCGATCCCCGCGATGCGGCTCGACGGCGTCGGGGTCGGCGCCGGGTCGCGCGACCCGGCGGGGGTGGCGAACGTCGTGCGGGTGCTGGTCGGGGAGGCGGCCGAGGCCGGGGTCGCGACCGCGGGCGGGAGGCGCCTCCTCGTCCTGGAGGCGAACGTGGACGACCTCTCGCCGGAGCTCGTGCCGGACGCGATCGAGGCGCTCCTCGGCGCGGGGGCGCTCGACGCCTGGACGACGCCGATCGTGATGAAGCGCGGGCGCCCGGCGCTGCAGATCTCGGCCCTGTGCGCGCCGGAGGCCCTGGAGGCCGTCCGTCGGGCCTTCTTCGAGGCCACGACCACGCTCGGCCTGCGCGTGCACGCCGTCGAGCGTCCCGAGCTGGAGCGGCGCGTGGTGGAGGTGGAGCTCGAGCCGGGTGGCCCGCTCCTGCGGGTGAAGGTCGGGTACCTGGACGGGCGGCCCGTCACGGCGAAGCCCGAGCACGCCGACGTCGTGGAGGCCGCAGAGAAGCTCGGCCTGCCGGTGCGGGCCGTGCACGAACGGGCGAGCGCGCTCGCCCGACGGCTGCTTGCGGAGGGGGACGCGTGAGCGCGACGACCGAGACCCCGACGATCGCCCGCCTGGAGGCGCGGATCCGCGGGTACGGCCCACGGGCCGTCGTGGCCTTCTCCGGCGGGGTCGACTCCTCGGTCGTGCTCGCGCTCGCCGCGCGCGCGCTCGGGCCGGGCGCGGTGGAAGCGGTGACGGCGCTCTCGCCGAGCTACCCCTCGGGAGAGCTCGAGCTCGCGCGCCGGACCGCGGCCGCGCTCGGGGTCGTCCACCGGACGGTCCGCACGCACGAGGTCGAGCGCGAGGCGTACGCGCGGAACGACGAGCAGCGGTGCTTCCACTGCAAGGCCGAGCTGTACGGGGTGCTGGGGCGGATCGCCCGGGAGGCCGACGGCGCCGTGGTCCTCGCCGGGGCCAACGCCGACGACCTCGGCGACGTGCGGCCGGGGCTCCGGGCCGGGGAGCTGGCCGGCGTCCGCAACCCCCTCCTGGAGGAGGGCGTGGGCAAGCCGACGGTGCGCGCCATCGCGCGGGTCCTCGGGCTGGAGGTGGCCGAGAAGCCCGCCCTCGCGTGCCTGTCCTCGCGGGTGCGGACGGGGCTGCGGATCACGCCGGAGCTGCTCGCCCGGATCGACCGCGCCGAGCGCGTGGTCCGGGGCCTCGGGTTCGAGCTCGTCCGGGTGCGGCACCGGGGCGAGCTCGCGACGATCGAGGTGGCGCCGGCGGAGGTCGGTCGGCTCCTCACCCACCCCGGGCTCGCCGGCGCTCTGGCCGAGATCCGCGCCCTCGGCTGGCGCGAGGTCCGCGTCGACCCCGACGGCTACCGACAGGGCAACGCGCGTCGGTAGCGGAGCTGTGGTTCAGCGGGGGACCGGCGCGGCGGCCTCCTCGGCCTCCTCGGCGGCCGTCTCCTCGCCGGTGTCGGGGACGAGGACCCCGTCGGCGAGATCCCAACCCACCAGCACCTCCGGCCCGGTGGGGGCATCGGCGAGGCGCGGCCCCTGGGTGCGGACGACGGCCGTGATCTCCGGCGCGAGCTCGACGACGTACTTCCGGGTGGAGCCGAGGTAGATCACCTCGCGGATCCGCCCGCGCAGGGCCGCGGCGTCGCTCGGGCGCGGCTCGGCGTCGGGAGCGCGCATCCACATGCGCTCGGGGCGGACGACGACGGCGCCCGCTCCCCCCTCCCGGAGACCTTCGCGCGCCCACGCCTCAGCGGCGGCGCGAAGAGGTCCGACCGCCGTCTCGACGACGCCCGCGCTCGGGCGGAGGATCCCCCGGAAGATGTTCGACTCGCCGATGAAGTCGGCGACGAACAGCGAGGCCGGGCGCTCGTACAGCTCCTCCCCGGTGCCGATCTGGGCGATCCGCCCGTGGCTGTAGACCGCGATCCGGTCGCTCATGACCAGGGCCTCCTCCTGGTCGTGCGTGACGTAGATGACGGTCAGCCCGAGCTGGTGCGCCACGCGCATCACCTCGAGCTGGAGCGCCTCGCGCAGCTTCTTATCGAGCGCCCCGAGGGGCTCGTCCATGAGCAGGACGGAGGGGTGGAACACGAGCGCGCGGGCGAGGGCCACGCGCTGCTGCTGGCCGCCGGAGAGCTGTCGGGGGTAGCGGTCGCCGAAGCCCTCCAGGCGGACGAGCCGCAGCGCGTCCTCGACCAACCTCGCGCGCTGCGCCTTGGGGACGCGCCGCATCTCGAGCGGGAAGGCGATGTTCCCCGCCACGGTCATGTGCGGGAAGAGGGCGTAGTTCTGGAAGACCATGCCGATCCCGCGTCGGTGCGGTGGCACCTTCGTGAGGTCCTGCCCGTCGAGGACCACGGTCCCGGCGTCGGGGCGGATGAACCCCGCGATGATGCGGAGCGTGGTGGTCTTGCCCGAGCCGGACGGGCCGAGGAGCGTCACGAACTCGCCGGGACGGACCTCGAGGTCCACGTCGCGCACGGCCACCACGTCGCCGTAGAGCTTGCTCACCCCCCGCAGGCTGAGGGCGCCCGGCTGTCCGGGCTCCCCGATCCGTCGTGGCGCTGCGTCCTCACTCCGCTGCACGGTCACCATCCTTACCTCGTCGCGCGGCTCCGCCGCTGCGCCAGCATCACGAGCGAGAGGATCACGACGGTCGTCGCGGTGAGCATGGTCGCCACCGCGGCGATCGTCGGATCGATCGAGCTCCGCACCTGCCCCCACATCACGACCGGCAGGGTCCGCACGAGGGGGCTCGAGAGGAAGATCGAGACCACCACCTCGTCCCAGGACGCGATGAAGGCGAACAGCGCGCCCGCGACGATGCTCGGGCTGATGAGAGGGAGCGTGATGCGGAAGAAGGTCCGGATCGGCCCCGCGCCGAGGTTCTGGGCCGCGAGCTCGAGGGTCCGGTCGAACGTGCGCAGGCTGACGCTCACGTTCACCACCACGAACGGGATGGCGAGGCTCGTGTGCGCCAGGATCAGCCCCGGCATCGTTCCGGCCAGACGCCAGTCCGTGTAGACGAAGTACATGCCGATCGCGATGACGACGACCGGCACGATGAGGGGCGAGAGCACGATCGCCATCACGACGGGGCGGCCCGGATACCGGCCGCGGACGATCCCCAGGGCCATGAGCGTCCCAAGCACGGTGGCGAGGACGGCGGCGGCGACGCCCACCTTGACGCTCGTGACGGCGCCGCTCGTCCACAGCTGGCTCTGGAAGAAGTTCACGTACCAGCGGGTCCCGAACCCGGGGGGCGGGAAGAGCAGGATCCCGCCGGAGGTGAAGGACATCGGCACGATGAGCAGGGTCGGGGCGATGAGCACCAGCCCGACCAGCCAAGCGAACGACCTGAGCCCGATGCGGCGGGGGCCGGCGTCCGCGCTCAACGCGACTCCATCCCGCCGAGCGCGTCCCCCAGCCGCACGAACCGGCTCCCGATCGCGAGCAGCACCAGCGTGACGGCCAGGAGCGTCATCGCGAGCGCGCTGCCCACCCCGAACCGCAACCGCTCGCTCACCATGTTCACGATGAGCTCGCTGAACATCGCGTTCTGCGGGCTCCCCAGCAGCGCGGGGGTGATGTAGAAGCCGAGCGCGAGCACGAACACGAGCAGGCATCCGGCGAACACCCCCGGGAGGGAGAGCGGCAGGAAGACCTTGCGGAAGGCGGCCCGCGGGGGCGCGCCGAGGCTCTCGGCGGCTGGCACCAGGTCGGGGTCGATGCGGCGCATCGTGGCCCAGATCGGCAGCACCATGAAGGGGAGCAGGATGTGGCTCATCCCGATCGTGACCCCCAGCGTGTTCCGCATCAGCTGGAGCGGCTCGTCGATGAGTCCGAGATCCCGCAGCACCGAGTTGATCACGCCCGAGTCCTGGAGGAGCACCGTCCACGCGTAGGTCCGAACGAGCAGGCTGGACCAGAACGGGACGAGCACCAGGACGGTGAGCGCCGCTCGGGTCTTCGGGCCCGCGTGGTGCATGACGTACGCGTAGGGGTACCCGATCAGGAGGCAAACGACGGTCACGATGAGGGAGGTCCTGATCGTCGTCCAGAGGACGCGGAGGTAGATGGGGGACTCGAGGAAGATCCGGTAGTTGGCCGGCGAGGGATCCGTCAGGCTCCGGAGCCCCATGCGGACGAGGGGCACGAGGAAGAACACGACGAGGAACAGGAAGCCGGGCATCGCGAGCAGCGCCCAGGCGTCGAGCGGGCTCCGGATGGAGCCCGCTCGACGGCCTTGCCTCGCGACCTGCGACATCAGGGGGTCAGGCCTGGATCCACTCCTGCCAGCGCGTGTCCACGGCGTCGAAGTTCTCGTCCCACCAGACGTCGTCGAAGCCGATGGCCGTGTCGAGGTACGTGGTGGGGAGATCCTCGACCTTCGAGGGGTCGACCTTGTCCACGGCCTTCTCGTTCGGCGGAGCGTAGGTGATGTACTTGCTCAGCTCCGCACTGTGGTCGGCCGAGGTGATCCAGGCGATCAAGCGTTGCGCGGCCTCCGGGTTCTTCGTCCCCTTGGGGATCACCAGGTAGTCGGCCGTCACGATGTGCTGGTCCCACATGATCTCGACCGGCGCGCCCTCCTGTTGGATGTCGTAAATCCGGCCGTTCCAGCTCATCCCCATCGTGACCTCGCCGTCGGCGAGGATCTGCGCTGACTGGGCGCCGGTGTCCCACCACACGCACTGGTCCTTGATGGTGTCGAGCTTGGCGAAGGCTCGGTCGAGGTCCAGCGGGTACAGCTGATCCGGCGGCACGCCGTCGGCGATGAGCGCCATCTCGAGCAGACCCCCGGCGGACCAGTTGAAGCAGCCGCGCTTGCCGGGGAAACGCTCGAGGTCGAAGAAGTCGGCGAAGCTCGTGGGCGGCTGGTCGAACGCATCCGTGCGGTACGCGACGACGACGGAGTACACGATGTCGGGCACCCGGTACCCCGTGGTGGGGAACAGGTCGGGCTGGAGCTCGTCGCACGGCACGATCGAGCAGTCGATCGGCTCGAGGTACTGCTCGTCGCTGGCCAGTCCGAAGTCGTTGCCGACGTCGGCGACGTCCCAGGTGACGTTCCCCGACTCCACCATGGCCACGAGCTTCGCGTAGTCGATGGGCTCCTCCTGGACGATGGTGATGTCCGGGTTCGCCTCCATGAAGGGCTCCAGCCAGGCCTTCGTCTGCGCCTCCTGGTAGGCGCCTCCGTAGCTGACGAACGTCAGGGTGACCTGCTCACCACCGCCGCCCTCGCCGCCTCCCCCTCCTCCGCAGGCGGCGCCGATCAGCGCGAACGCGGCGAGCACGGTCCAGATCTTCCTCCGCATGCGTCCTCCTTGGGACCCGGTTCGCGGCGGGACTATCGCACGATAGGGCGCACCGCGCAACCCAACCTGGGCGAGCGAAGGGGCCGGGATCCGCACGACGCCTCCCCGGATCGGGCTCCGCTAGACTTCCTCGGATTCCTGACCCGAGGATGTGATCGTTCATGCCGCGCGTGCTGTTGATCGGATGGGACGGCGCCGACTGGCGCATCCTCGACCCCCTGCTCGAGCGGGGTGACCTGCCGAACCTCCAGGCCCTGATCGACCGGGGGCAGCGGGCGGTCCTGCGCTCGACGGTGCCGACCCATTCGTGGGCGGCCTGGCCCTCCTTCCTCACCGGCGTGAACCCCGCCGACCACGGCGTGTACGACATCCTCGAGACCGTGCCGGGGACCCACAAGCAGTACCCGGTCACGTACCGCTCGATCCGGGAGCGAACCTTCGTCGAGGACCTCTCGGCGGCGGGGAAGACGGCGGTGTACGCCGACGTGCCGCTGATGTTCCCGCCGCCCGAGATCAGGGGGCGGGTCATCGCCGGCGGCGTCCTGCCGAAGGGCCGGACGTACACCCACCCCGCCGACCTGCCCGAGACCCTGGAGAAGGCCGGGGTGCCGTGGGTGATCAACGGGATGTCGTGGACGACGTTCCGCAACCGCCCGGAGCCGTACCTCGACGAGGCGCTCGAGATCACCGGGAAGCGGATCCGCGCGACGGAGTGGCTGCTCGACAACACCGACTGGGACCTCGCCGCGAGCGTGTGGGTGAGCGTGGACCGCACCCAGCACGCCCTGTCCAACTACGTCGCGCCCGACCACCCGGCCTACGTCGAGAACTCGAAGACGCGCCTCGCCGCCCGGGTGCGCGATATCTACAAGCAGCTCGACGACGCGATCGGCTCGTTCGTCTCCCGCGCCCGCGAGGACGATCTCATCCTGTTCATCTCCGACCACGGGTTCCAGTCGGTGACGCGCACGATCAACATGGATCGGCTGCTGCACGAGCTCGGGTACCTCGAGTTCAGCGCCTCGAACGTGGTGTTCGGCCCGATGCAGTGGGGCGCCGTGCGGAAGGTGGCCCGCAAGGTCTACGACCTGCTCGGGCTCCACGGGAAGGTCTCGCTCCCCCAGGCCGTGAACTGGTCGAGGACGAAGGCCTTCACCACGATCCGCTCGACCGGCGAGGGGGTGTCCATCAACCTCGCGGGGCGCGAGCCGGACGGCATCGTCGACCCCGCCGACTTCGAACGCGTGCGCGAGGAGGTCATGGAGCGTCTCGCGAGCTTCGTGGACCCCAAGACCGGGCGCAAGCCGATCAAGGCCGTGCACAAGCGCGAGGAGGTCTTCGTCGGCAAGCACGCCGAGTCGGCCCCGGACATCCTCCTCGAGCCGGCAGAGGGGTACTCGCTCACTCACGCGAAGAGCGCGATCGAAGACGCGGACTGGATCAGCGGCGACCACCGACCGGAGGGCGTCATCGTCGCGGTCGGCCCGCGCGTGCGGCCGTTCGAGCAGCCGCCGCTGCTCGTCGACCTCGCGCCGACCATCCTCGCGGCGCTCGACGCGCCGGCCACCGTGAAGCACACGGGCCGGATCCTGCACGAGCTGGTGGGCTCCGAGGCCGAGGTCCGGCGGGCCGAGGCCCCCGCCGTCGTGATCCCCGGGATCACCGGCCCCGTGGAGGAGGAGTCGGTGGTCTCCGACACCGAGGCCGACGAGATGGAGGAGCACCTCCGCGGCCTCGGCTACCTCGAGTAGCCAGAGGGCGTCGAGCTGACCCCCGCTACGGGACGCGGACCGGTGCAGGCGGGGGTGCGGAGGGGCTCCGCGGGCTCCTTGAGGAAGGGGGGCGGGACGACCGCCGCCGCGGTCGCGATGGCGGGTGGCGCATCCGGCGCCGCGAGGATCGAGACCGTGAAGCTACTGACGCCGGCGGAGATCGCGGGAGCCGTCGGGCTGGCGTTCGTCCTGGCCGCGGTGCCGGGCATCGGGGCGAGCCGGGCTCCGTGGCCGGTCCGCTCCCGCAGGGGAGCGACCCGTTCACGCTGCAGGCGTCCGACTTCGTCGAGGGCGTCGACCACCCGTACTGGCCGATGGTCCCGCGGACGAGGTGGGTCTACCGCGAGAGCGACCTCCGCGGCAGCGTCGGAGAGGTCGTGGTCACGGTGAAAGCGCGTACCCGCGAGATCCCAGGATCCCGCCGTCGAAACCACGCGGCCGTCCTCGTACTCCCTCGTGCGCTCCCGCAGGTCAGGTGCCGTTCGGGCACTTCCACCGCGTGCTGCTCACGAAGGAGTTCACGCCCCTCGAGCCCCGGGTGCTCGGGTACAAGCTCTACGCGCCGGGCGTGGGACCGGTCCTCGCGCTGGGGATCTCCGGCGGGTCCGACCAGGAGCGGCT
>SIRV01000143.1 GCA_004366195.1 Actinomycetota bacterium | reverse complement strand
ACGGCGACTGGTCCGAGGGCGCGAGGGCCAACTTCTGCCTCTCGACCTACCCCCTCACCTTCGACCGAGAGATCCTGCCCATCCCTGGGCTCGCGTTCGACGTCGGCCTGCCGGATCTCGAGGCCATCTGCGACCCGCAGAGCATCCGGCCGGGGTGGGAGCCGAACACCTTCGTCGGGGTCGCCGACACGTACCGCCGGCACGAGCCGGTGGCGGTGGACCCCCGCCACGCGCTCCGGCGAGCGGTGGAGCCCTGGCTGGCGATGGACCTCGTGCCCCAGCTCGCCTTCGAGTTCGAGTTCTACCTCCTGCGCCCGGACGGGGAGGGCGGTTGGCGCTCGATCGACACCCCCGGCTCCCGCGTGTACGGGACGGGGAACGCCGTGGACCCCGACGGCGTCGTGGACGAGATCGTCGACACGGCGGCGGCGTGCCGACTCGACGTCGAGGCCTGGTGCACGGAGTTCGACGACGCCCAGTTCGAGATCAACATCCGCTACCAGGAGGCCATCCCCGCCGCCGACGACGCGTTCCTGTTCCGGGTCCTCGCCCACGAGATCGCCGCACGCCGAGGCCACCGCGCGACCTTCATCGGGCGCCCCTTCGCCGACCGGGGCGGCAGCGGCCTGCACGTCAACATCAGCTTCCGCGACGCCAACGGCGAGAACGCCCTGTACGACCCGAGCGCCCCGGACCAGCTCTCCGAGCTGGCCCACCGGTGCATCGCCGGGATGCTCGCGCACCACGAGGGCACCGCGGCGATCTGCGCCCCCACCGTGAACGCCTACAAGCGGCTGCAGCCCGCCATGATGAACGGCCACTGGGCCAACTGGGGCCACGACGACCGGACCGTGGCCATCCGCATCTCCCCCGACCGCGGCCCCCACACGCGGCTGGAGAACCGGGTGCCCGACGGGGCCTGCAACCCGTACCTCGCGGCCGCGGCGCTGCTCCACGCCTGCCGGCTGGGCGTCGAGCACGAGCTGCCGCCGGTCGAGCCCCAGCCGACCGGCGAGGAGCCGAAGGCATCGGCCCGCATCCCGGCCAACCTGAACGAGGCGCTGGATGCCCTGGAGCGGGACGAGGAGATCTGCGCGGCCCTCGGCTCCGAGCTCGTCACGGCCTTCACCATGCTGAAGCGGGCGGAGTGGGAGCGCTACGTGAAGGCGGTGGAGGACCCGGCGACGACCGAGCCCACCGGGTGGGAGCTCGCCTACTACACGCCGTTCTTCTGAGACCCATCGGTCGAAGGTCCCGGAGGCAGCGGGACCAGGGACCCGGGCGTCGGGCGACCCAGGTTGGCAACCTAACCGTCGGCCTGAGGTCCCACCCCCACCGGACCTCAGTGGCGGGGCGCGCGGTGCGCGCCCCGCCCTCCTTCCGGGGGCGTTCCGGTCGACGCGCGATCTGCCCTTGCGCCCGAACTCGTTCGGTGCCAAACTATGCCCCCGACGGACGGCGACCGGAGGAGAGGACGGTGCGCACGCGAACCCTCGAGGACATCCGGCTGTGGGACCACGACTTCTTCCTGGAGGCGGTGCCCCATTGGGCCTTCGAGCTCCTCCGGCGCGAGGACCCCGTCCACTGGCAGGAGGAGCCCCCGCCGAACCACGGGTTCTGGGCGGTCACGCGCTTCCACGACATCGAGCAGGTGCTCTCCGATCCCCGGACCTTCTCCTCGGCCCGGGGCGTGACGCTCGAGGAGCAGACCCCCGAGGAGGTCGAGGCCCGGCGCTCGATGATCGACATGGACCCGCCCCAGCACAGCCGCCTGCGCCGCATCGTGAGCCGGCTGTTCACGCGCTCGGCCGTCGCGGGCTACGAGGACTTCTGCCGCGAGCTCGCCCGCCGCGTGCTCGACCGGGCGCTCCCCAAGGAGGAGTTCGACTTCGTGGAGGAGATCTCGCGGGAGCTGCCGATCCGGATCCTGGCCCGGATCATGGGCGTCCCCGAGGAGGACACCCCGCAGATCATCGAGTGGGGCGACTCGATGATCGCCCACGCCGACCCGGAGTACTCGCGCGCCGTCATCGACCGGGAGGACACCAGCGACTACCGCCTGCTCCCGTTCCGCAGCCCCGCCGCCGTGGACATGATGGCCTACGCGCACGGCCTGGCCGCCGAGCGCCGCCGCGAGCCCCGGGACGACCTCGTGACCAAGCTCATCAACGCCGAGGTCGACGGGCAGCGCCTCACCGAGCAGGAGTTCGACAACTTCTTCTGCCTGCTCGCCGTGGCCGGCAACGAGACCACCCGCCACGCGATCAGCCACGGGATGCTGGCGCTCATGGAGCACCGCGACCAGTGGCATCGCCTCGTGGAGGACCCCGGCCTCATGCCGCTCGCCACGGAGGAGATCCTCCGGTGGGCCACCCCCACGATGCACTTCCGTCGGACGGCCACCCGCGACGTCGAGCTCGGGGGGAGGCGGATCCGCGAGGGGGACAAGGTGGTGGTGTGGTTCGTCTCCGGCAACCGCGACGAGGAGGTCTTCCCGGAGCCCTCCCGGTTCGACGTCGGCCGCGACCCGAACCCCCAGATGTCCTTCGGCAGCGGGGGACCCCACGTGTGCCTCGGCGCCCACCTGGCCCGGCTCGAGATCCGGGTGATGTTCGAGGAGCTCCTCCCCCGTCTCGCAGACATCGAGCTCACGGGGCCGGTGGTCCGCCTGCGCTCGAACTTCATCAACGGCATCAAGCACATGCCGGTACGGGTCCGGCTCGCCTAGCGCTCAGCCCTCGGCCCCGTTCCCGCCGACGGTCCGGTACAGCGCCCGGAGCATGCCCGCGAGGGTCTCCTGCTCCTCGGCCGACAGCCGAGCGGTCACCGCCGTCTCCACCGCGTTGAACCGCGGGAAAAGGTCCTCGATGAGGCGTCGCCCGGCCGGCGTGAGGGAGACCCGCACCATCCGTCCGTCCTCGCTGCTCCGGCGCCGGCGCACGAGCCCCCGGCGCTCGAGGGTCGTCACCACGCCCGTCGAGGTCGGGCGGCTGATGCCGACGGCCGCCGCGAGCTCCCGCGACTCCATCTCGCCCCACACCCAGAGCACCCAGAGCGCGACGAAGGACGTCCACGACAGACGATCGCCGGCGAGGACCGTCCGCTCCATGTGGCGCCGGATCGCCGTCGAGGCCCGGAACAGGTTGGAGACCGCGGCCATGGCCCGGAAGTCGAGGGGGAGGTGGCCGAGCCGCTCGAGGACCTTGCGCTCCGCGGGCAGGGGCTCTCGCTCGCTCATGCCGAGCGCATCCTATCCGTGGGCGCCGCCGGTCACGGGCAGCCCGCGACGAGGTCCACCCCGGGGCCGCCGGAGCAGTCGTCCCTCCCCGGCCCGCCGTCCATGCGATCCCCGGCGGGGCCTCCACGCAGGACGTCCCGCCCGTCGCCCCCAGCGAGGTAGTCCTCGCCGTCCCCGCCCACCAAGCGGTCCCCGCCGGCCCCTCCGAACAGGCCGCTCACGCCGGGACCTCCCAAGAGCACGTCCGCGCCCGCGGCGCCGTAGGCGTACGTGCGGGCGCGGAACCCCCGCAGGTCGAAGCGGACCCCCCGGCCCACGCTGCTCGCCGTCACCTGCTCGAACCCTCGGATGGTGGCGGACCCCTCCGCCGTTGCGAGCGTCGTGTCGGTCAACGTCAGGTTCCCCGCCGTCTCCACCCGCAGGTCGTCGCTCCCGCCGCCGCCGTCGAGCGAATCGGCCCCGGCGGAGGCGTGGAGACGGTCGTTGCCGTCGCCGCCCTCCAGCACGTCGTCGAAGGGGGATCCGTAGAGCGTGTCGTACCCCGACGCCCCCACGACGCGGGTCCCGCGGAGCGAGGTGAAGTCCGCGGGCAGCACCGCACGGAGGTCGACCACGTCGCTCCCGCCCTGGGCGCGGGCGACGATCCGGAGGACGTCCGCGCACGCGGTCCTCCCGGTGCTCGGGGCCCGATCGTTCACCACGAGGTCGCCGCCGGAGCACGCCACCGCGATCACGTCGTTGCCCGAGCCTCCGGTGACGGTCAGGACCCCGTCCACGACCTCGGCGCTCACGCCGGCGCGCGCGGTCGGCGGCGCCAACCACTGCGCCGCGCACAGGACCGACGCGACCACGATCGCACGACGACCCACGACGTCACCGTAGCAGCAGGCGCTGCCGGGGTCGACGGGCGAACGGGCCGCGGCGCGCCCGGGCGCGGGGTCGGCCTCTCGGACCCGACCACGGCCGATGGTCGTCCGGCGTGTCCGACCGGCCCCCGGCCGGCGCGTGCTCAGGTCCGCAGCCGGATGCCCGCCGGGTCGTACGGAGGCTCGGGCAGGATCCTGCCCCGCCGCTCCTCGCCGAGGACCACCACCGTGAGCTCCGGCGCCACCTCGGCCATCCCCGTCTCGAGGTACGCGAGGGCGAGGCTCCTCCCCACGTGGTGCCCGAACGCGCCGGAGGTCACCAGGCCGACCAGCCGATCGCCGAGCCACACGCCGTCGTCCATCGAGGCGTCGGCGTCGGCGGCCTCGACCTCGAGCAGCACGAGCCGACGGTCCGGTCCCCGCTCGCGCTCGGCGAGCGCGGCCCCTCGCCCGACGAAGGGACCCTTGTCGAAGGCCACGTACCGGTCGAGCCCGGACATCCCCGGGGTCACGTCCTGCCGGTACTCGCGGGACCAGATCCCGTACCCCTTCTCGAGGCGCAGGCTGTCCAGGGCGCGATCGCCGATGGGCCGGAGTCCCTGCCCGGCGCCGGCCTCGCGCAGCTCGCACCAGAGCGTGCGGTGGTGGGCGACGGGCACGACGACCTCGTACCCGAGCTCGCCCGTGAACGAGATACGACCCACGATGGCGCGGGCGCTGCCGACGTCCATCCGCCGCACGTGGAGGAAGGGGAAGGCCTCGTTCGACACGTCCTCGGTCGCGAGCGCCGCCAGGATCCTCCGCGCGGCGGGCCCCGAGACCGAGAACCCCATCCAGGCGTCGGTCACGTTGCGGACCTCGACCCCGCG
>SIRV01000142.1 GCA_004366195.1 Actinomycetota bacterium | reverse complement strand
ATCCACCACGCCGACCAGTTCCACATCCGGCAGGTGGGCCAGAATGCGGGCATGGTGCTGGCCCAGATGTCCGACGCCGATGACAGCGGTGCGTAAACGGGTCATGTCAACCCCAGGATGATGGTCGCGGGATGCGGGAGCGGAACCTCCGGTCAAGCGGCCCAGGAGAGGGCGCGTGTCGCAGTCGGCCGGGCGATGGCTTGCCGTCCCTGTCCCAGACGCCGGGCCAGTTCCACGTTGAGGGTATGGCCGGACCGGCAGGCCACAATATGCCCGGCCAGGTCTTCGCCGAACAAGGCCAGATCGCCGATCAGGTCCAGCAGTTTGTGCCGGGCAGGTTCGTCGGGGAAGCGGAGCGCGTTGTCGACCAGGTTGAACAGCACCTGGTGGATCCGCTCGCGGTCGGCCAGGACCGGCGGGAGGTCCGGCGCCACCCGCCGCTCGAGCTCCACCCCGGCGCCGGGGCGGGCGACCCGGATCTCCGAGAGGACCTCGTCCACGAGGGGTGCGAGCGCGACCTCCTCGCGGCGGAGCGGGAGCTCGCCGGACTCCAGGCGCGAGAGGTCGAGGAGCTGGTCCACCAGCCGCCCGAGGCGCTCGGACTGCGCGAGCATCACCTGGAGGGTCTCCGGGTCGGGCCGCTCGACCCCGTCGAGCAGGTTCTCGAGGTGCGCGCGGAGCGCCGAGATCGGCGTCTTCAGCTCGTGGCCGACGTTGGCCACGAGCTCCCGCCGCAGGCGCTCCACCTGCTCGAGCTCCGCGCTCATCCGGTTGAAGGCCTGCGCGAGCTGTCCGACCTCGTCCACCGACGCGGTGTGCACCCGTTGGCCGTAGTCGCCCATCTCCATCCGCCGCACCGCGCGCGCCATGTCGCGGAGGGGCTGGGTCATGCCCCGTGCCACCCATCGGGCGATGACCAGGGCGATCCCCGCACCGAGCGCCCCCGCGAACAGCAGCTCCCACAGGTGCTCGCGGATCTGGAAGACGTGGAGGACGTAGCCGAGGATCAGGTAGACGAAGGCGAGCGTGAGCCCGACGGCGATCACGATGACCGAGCCGAGCTTGGCGCGGATCGTCGGCAGGCGCTGCAGCAGCGTCATCTCAGGCCGCCTCGTGCTCCCGGAACGCGTACCCGACGCCGTGGACCGTCCGGATGAAGCGGGGGTCGGCCGAGTCGTCGCCGAGCTTGCGCCGCAGGCGCGCGACGTGGGAGTCGACCACGCGGCCGCCCGCGTAGTCGCGGTAGCCCCACACCCGCTCCATCAGCTGGTCGCGGGTGAAGACCACGCCGGGCGCCCGGGCCAGCGTGAGGAGGATGTCGAACTCGAGGGGCGTGAGGGCCACCTCCCGCCCGTCCACCGTCACCCGTCGTTTGCCCGGGTCGATCGCGAGGCCGTCACGCTCGAGCGGCCCCTCGCCCGCCGCGGCGAGCGCCGCGGCCCGCTCCACCCGCCGCAGGATCGCCCGGACGCGCATCGCGAGCTCCCGCAGGCTGAAGGGCTTCGTCAGGTAGTCGTCCGCCCCCACGGCGAACCCGGCCACCTTGTCCGCCTCCTCCGTCCGCGCGGTGAGCATGAGCACCGGGACCCAGCGCTCGCGCTGGATCTCCCGGCAGACGTCGAGGCCGTCCATGCCGGGCAGCATGAGGTCCAGGACCACCAGGTCCGGCCGTCGCTCCTCGCAGAGCCGGATCGCCTCCGGTCCGTCGAGCGCCACGAGGACCTCGTAGCCCTCGCTCTCGAGCCGGGCCCGGACCGCCTCGGCGATGGCCTCCTCGTCGTCGACGACGAGCACCGTCGGGCCACCCACGGCCCCATCGTAGCCGCGGCGTATCGCCCCTCTGCTGGGCGTCTGTTGAGAAGTTGTGACGGGGACGACGCCGGCGCGACCCGGCGCTGGAGGCTACGGCGCGTACGTGATCGGCTTCACGAGGTCCAGGTACATCACCGACAGGCTGAACAGCACGAAGAAGGCCAGCACCGCCACGGAGATCGGCACGACCTTCCGGGCGTCGACCGCGCGGCCGCGAACCTTCTCCAGGGCGAGGAGCGCGAGGTGCCCGCCGTCGAACGGCGGCAGCGGGATCAGGTTCAGCAGGCCGATGAACACGTTCACGTAGGCGAAGAGGTACAGGAGGTCCCCCGGGCCGCTGGAGGCCGTGGCGCCGGCCACCCGGCCGATCCCGACCACGCTCGTCGGGTCGTGGACGGTGCGAGGCTCCGGGGTGAACAGCAGCTCCACCACCCGGCCCACCCCCTCGGGACCGAAGACCCGGGCGAAGTTCCGCACCGTCTCCACCGCCGACCCCCAGGTCACCCCGACGGCCCCGGCGACGGACCCCAGCGGGCCGGCGCGCTCGCGCGCCTCCTCGAGGAGCACCCCGATCCGTCCGACCTTCTCGCCCGCCACCGTGGCGAGCACCGGCGTGAGCGTCACGTCGAACCGCCGCCCGTCCCGCTCGATCGTGAACCGGACGGGCTCCCCGACGTGCCGGCGGGTGTACGCGACGAGCTCGAGGTCCGTCGGGTCCACCAGGTCCCCGACCCGCACGATGCGGTCGCCGGGCCGCAGTCCGGCGGCGGCGGCCGGCGATACCTCGCCCGCCAGGCGCGGCGTGACGGCCGCGATGAGCGGGCTGTTCGGCACCGGCCGCCCCACGAGCCCGATCCACAGCGCGAACAGGACGAAGGCCAGCACGAGGTGGGTGGCGGGGCCGGCCACGATGACCAGAGCGCGCTGGCCGATCGGCTTCGCGCCGAAGGTGCGCGGCAGGTCCTCCGGGGCGATCCGCTCGTACGGGCTCATCCCCGCGATCCGGACGTACCCGCCGGCGAGGATCCACTTGACGCCGTACTCGGTCTCGCCTCGACGGGTGGACCAGATCCGGGGGCCGAAGCCCACGAAGAACTCGGTCACCTTGATCCCGAAGGCCTTGGCCACGCCGAAGTGGGCCGCCTCGTGGACGACGATCACGAGGACCAGCGCGACGAAGAACCCGACCGTGCCGAGGGTGCCCGCCACCCGAGCGCTACCGGCCCTCGATGATCTCGGCCGCCCGACGCCTGGCCCAGGCGTCGGCCCGCTCCAGGCTCACGAGCGAGACCACCGGCGAGGGGGTCTCGTGCTCGTCCACGACCTGCGCCACCACCTCGACGATCCCGGTGAGCGGGATCTTGCCCTCCAGGAACGCCATGACGGCCACCTCGTTCGCCGCGCTCATCACGGCGGGGAACGTGAGACCGAGCTCCCCGACGCGGTAGGCGAGGTCGATGGCGGGGAAGGCCTCGCGGTCGACCGGCTCGAACGTGAGCGGCCGCTCGGTGAGGGGCACCGGCCCGATGCCGGTCGGCAGCCGCTCCGGCCAGGCCAGCGCGAGCTGGATCGGGAGCTTCATGTCGGGCAGCGCGAGCTGGGCCATCATCGAGCCGTCCCGGAACTCGGCGATGGCGTGCACGAGCCCCTCGGGGTGGATGAGGACGTGGATCTGCGAGTAGTCCAAGCCGAAGAGGTGGTGGGCCTCGATCACCTCCAGCCCCTTGTTCATGAGCGTGGCCGAGTCGATGGTGATCTTCGGCCCCATCTGCCAGATCGGGTGCGCGAGGGCCTCCTTCACCGAGGCCTTCGCCAGCTCCGCATGGGTCCAGCCCCGGAACGGCCCGCCGGAGCCGGTGATGATGACGCGCTTCACGTCCTCGCGCCGCTCGCCCCGCAGGCACTGCGCGAGGGCCGCGTGCTCGGAATCGACCGGCACGAGCCGCTCCGGCTCGCCCTTGACCAGGTCCATCACGAGTTCGCCCCCGACGACGAGGCTCTCCTTGTTGGCCAGGGCGAGCATCTTCCCGCTCTCCAGCGCAGCGAGGGTCGGGGCCAGGCCGGCCGAGCCGACCAGGGCGTTGAGCACCATGTCGGCCTCGACCTCCCGCGCCAGGCGCTCGGCGGCCTCCGGCCCGACGAACATCTCGACGCCGCGCGTGCCCGTGAGGCGCTCCTTCAGGTCCCGGGCCGCCTCCTCGTCGGCGATGGCGACGTACGGCGGCAGGAACTCCCGGATCTGGCCGATCAGCAGCTCGTGGTTGGACCCGGCCGAGAGCCCCACGACCTTGAACCGGTCGGGGTTGCGCCGGACCACGTCGAGAGCCTGGGTCCCCACCGACCCCGTGGAACCGAGGATGATGAGCGTCCGCATCGGAGCAAGATTACCCCCGCTCCCCGACAACCGGGGGAACGTCGGTCAGGACAGGACCAGTCGCAGGTAGAGGTAGGCGGCGGGCGCCACGAACAGCATCGCGTCGATCCGATCCAGGACCCCGCCGTGCCCGGGGAGGATGCTCCCCATGTCCTTGATCTGGAGGTCCCGCTTCACGATCGACTCAGCGAGGTCCCCCAGGGGCGCGAAGATCGCGACGACCACGGCGAGCCCCACGGCCCGCGGGATCGTCTCCAGCAGATCCACGGAGGGCGCCACCACCCCGATCGCCACCGCCACCGCGACCAGCGTGGCCCCGATCGCCCCCTCCCAGGACTTCCGAGGGGAGATCGTGGCCGCGAGCGGCCGGCTCCCCCAGAAGTACCCGACGGCGAACGCCGCGGCGTCGTAAGCCACCGTGAGCCCGAGCGCCGCGAGGGCCAGGGCAGGCCCGTCGGGGTGCTGGAGCAGCGCGAAGAGGTACCCCGCGAACAGCGGGATCCACACGATGCCGAGCACGGTGAGCCCGATGTTCGAGGCCACGTTGCGACGATGCGACTCCGGCACCGTCATGTACCAGAGGAACGATGCGACCACGGCCAGACCCGCGACGGCCAGCATCGCCGCCTCCCCCCGGAGGTAGCCGGCGGCGAGCACCAGGGCCCCGGAGACGAGCCCGAGCGCGGTGGCCGGCTGGTAGTGCCGCCGCTGCAACGCGAAGTACAGCTCGCCCTGCGCGATCAGCACCAGGATCCCAGCGAGCACCGCGAAGGGCGCCGGACCGATCGCCAGGCTCCCGAGCGCGGCGGCCGCGAGGAGGACGCCGGTGACGAAGGCGAGCTGGACGTTGCGCCCGGTCTCGCGGCGGGCGAGGTCCGGCCCCACCTCCACCGTCGTCGGCTCCTGCCAGCTCGGGCCGCCGAGGCCCTCTCCGCCGACGCGGACCGTCCGTACGGGCGGGGGCTCGGGGCCCTCCTCCGCCTCCTCGTCCGCGCCCAGCAGCTCCTCGAGGGGGGCCTCCGGCTCGGTCGTGGTCGGCTCCAGCACGACCTCGTCCCGCACGGAGGCCGCGAAGTGCTCGGCCGCCGCCTCGAGGTCCTCCTCCGAGGGAGCCCCCTCGGGCCCCTCCGGGGTGGGCAGCTCGGCGTAGGCGGCCGGCGGGCGTTCGCGCTCGGCCTGGATCGCGAGGCCGACGTCCTCCTCCGTCTCCTCCTCGCCCTCGAAGAGGAAGGCCTCGATGGGCTC
>SIRV01000141.1 GCA_004366195.1 Actinomycetota bacterium | reverse complement strand
GGGCGGGCGAAGGCCCTGCCACCGCCGGAGGGCCGGCCGACGGGGATCGCGCCCGTCGCCCTCCTCGCCCTCGGCGACCGGGTCCGGGAGACCGCCGCTCGCACCCTCGCGTACTTCGCCGAGCAGGGGGTACGGGTCGTCGTGATCTCCGGCGACCATCCCGCCACGGTGGGCGCGATCGCGGCGCGGCTCGGCCTGGCGGGGGCCGACCGTCCGCTCGACGGCGGCGCGCTCCCGGCGGACCCCGACGAGCTGGCGGAGGTGATGGAGGGCCACGCCGTGTTCGGTCGGGTGCCGCCGGCGCGGAAGCGGGAGATGGTCCGCGCGCTCCAAGCCCGGGGGCACGTCGTGGCGATGACCGGCGACGGGGTGAACGACGTCCTCGCGGTGAAGGAGGCCGACCTCGGGATCGCGATGGGGGCGGGGGCCGCGGCGACGCGCGCGGTGGCCCAGCTCGTGCTGCTCGACTCGACCTTCGACGCGCTGCCGACCGTGGTGGCCGAGGGGCGGCGGGTGCTCGGGAACATCGAGCGGACCGCGAACCTGTACGTGACGAAGACGGTGTACGCGATGCTGCTCGCGCTCGGCGTCGGCGTCTTCGGGCGGCCCCTTCCCCTTCCTGCCCGGCACCTCACGCTGGTCGGGGCGCTCACGATCGGGATCCCCTCGTTCTTCCTCGCCCTGGCGCCGAACGTCGAGCGCGCCCGGCCGGGGTTCCTGCGCCGCGTGCTGCGCTTCACCGTCCCCGCCGGGACCCTGGCCGCCGTCGCCACGTTCCTCGGCTACACGCTCGCCGCCGATGAGCCGGGGGTCACGCTCGCGCAGGCCCGGACCTCCGCCACGATGGTGCTCTGCTGGATCGGGCTCCTCGTCCTGTCGACCATCGCGGCGCCGCTCACGCGGCCGAGACTGGCGCTCGTGTGGTCGATGGCGGCGACCTTCGTGGTCGCGCTGGCGCTGCCGGCGTCCCGGACGTTCTTCGCCCTGCATCCTCCGCCCCCCCATCGTGTGGCTGGCGGCCTTCGGGATCGCGGCGCTCGTGTGGTCGCTCGCCCGCCTGTTCCTCCCGTCGGAGCGGCCGGTCGGTCCGGGCCCGCGCTGAGCCCTACCCCAGGCCGCCCAGGTCCGCCGGCGGCCACACGATGACGAAGGCGCGGCCGACGACGGCGTCCACCGGCACGAAGCCGAGCCCGAAGCGGGAGTCGGCCGAGTTGCACCGGTTGTCGCCGAGGACGAACAGCGCGTCGGGGGGCACCGTCACCGGCCCGAAGTCCTGGTTGCAGGAGCGGGCCTCGTCGGTGAGGTAGGGCTCCTCGAGCGGCCGCCCGTCCACGTGCACCGTCCGGTCGCGGATCTCGACGGTCTCACCGGGCAGGCCCACGACACGCTTGATGTAGTCCTCCCGCTCGGGCTGCGCGACGCCGAGCCCCTCGGCGAGCCAGTGGAGGACGGCGCCGATCGCGCCGCGCGCCGGCGACGGGGCGCCGTTCGGGTCGGCGAAGACGATCACGTCGCCGCGGCCCACGTGACCGCCGAGGTACGCGAGCTTGTTCACGAGCACGCGGTCCCCGCGATGGAGCGTCGGCTCCATGGAGTCCGAGGGGATGAAGAAGGCCTGGACGAGGAAGGTCTTGATGAGGAGCGCGGCGACGAGCGCGAGCGCGATGAGGAAGGGCGTGGAGCCGACGACGCGACGCGCGAGCGACGGGCGTCGCGGCTGCTCGGGGTCCGGCTCCTCGAGCGCGAGCCCCGGACCCCGTCCGACGAGGTCCTCTCCCTCGGCCATGGGGCCCTAAGCGTACCCTCCCGACGTCCCTCGTTGCTCACACGGCGAACCGGATGTGGAGCACGTCGCCCTCCCGGACCTCGTAGTCCTTGCCCTCGACGCGGACCTTGCCCCGGTGCCGGGCCGCCTCGAACGACCCGGCGGCCACGAGGTCCGCGTAGGAGACGACCTCGGCGCGGATGAAGCCGCGCTCCAGGTCCGAGTGGATCACGCCCGCCGCCTCCGGCGCTTTCGCGCCGCGGCGCACCTCCCAGGCCCGCGTCTCGTCCTCCCCGGTGGTGAGGAAGGTGACGAGATCGAGGGCTCGGTAGCAGGCGGCGATCACGCGCTCCAGCCCGGGCTCGCGCACGCCGCGCTCGGCGGGGAGGGCTCGGGCCTCCTCGGGGTCCATCTCCAGGGTCTCGGCCTCGATCGCCGCGTAGACCCCGACCGTTCCCTCCGGGAGCTCGGGCGGGACCTCGGCGCCCTCCTCGAGGTTGGCGATCACCACGCTCGGCTTCAGCGTGAGCGGCGCGAGGGCTCGGAGATGGCGCTGCTCCTCGGGGGACAGGCCGGCCTCGCGCAGCCAGATCTCGGTCTCGAGGGCCTCGTTCGCGCGGCGCAGCGCCGCCACCTCGTCCGTGAGCTTCCCGCGGGCCCGCTTCTCGGCCTTCTCCAGGGCGGAGGCGACGACGGTGGCGTCGGCGAGGAGGAGCTCGGTCCGGACCTCCTCGAGCTCCTTCGCCGGCCGCTGGTCGGGGCCGAAGCAGCGCACGACGATGGCGAGGGCATCGACCTCGCGCAGGCGCGCGATGCCCTGGGCGCTCGAGATCCCGCCCGGCACGTCCACGAAGCCGACCTGGGCCGGCACGATCCGCCGGGAGCGCTCCAGCTCCGCGAGGACGGCGAGGCGCGGGTCGGGCACCGGGACGATGGCGTGGTTCGCCTGCCCGCCGTGGGTGCCTATGCGCGTGAGCGCGCGGAACAGGGTGGTCTTGCCGCTGTAGGGGACGCCGACGAGCCCGATCTCCTTCACGTCCCGAGCGTACCCGACGTGCGAGCGGGGCCCTGCGGGGCCCCGCTCGCACGTCGGACGTGGCCGGAGGCTCAGGCGGCCTTGGTCTCCCAGAAGATCTTGGCGATCTCGTCGATGAGGTCGAGGAGCTTCTGGCCCTGGGCGGGATCCTCGGACTTCTTGGCCAGCCCGGCCTCCTTCGTCGCGTTCCAGAACAGCTCGTGGAGCTGCGGGTACTTCTCGAGGTGCTCCGGCTTGAAGTAGTCCGTCCAGAGCACCCACAGGTGATGCTTCACGAGCTCGGCCCGCTCCTCCTTGATGGCGAGGGCCCGGGTGCGGAACGCGGGGTCCTCGCTCGCCTGGTACTTCTCCTGGATCGCCTTCACGGACTCGGCCTCGATCCGGGCCTGAGCGGGGTCGTACACGCCGCAGGGAAGGTCGCAGTGGGCGTGGACGACCCGACGGGACTTCCTCCAAGCTTCCAGCATGGTCCTCTCCTCCCCGTCGGACGGTCGTTCGAGTGAAACCTACCACCGGGGTCGGAGTTGCGTGGGGCCGGGGCTCGCGCTCGCCCTCGCCCTCGGCGCGTGGGCGTGGTCGCGATGGCGACCCTCCCTGGTGGAGGTGCGGGGCGAGAGCATGACGCCGACGCTGCGCTCCGGCGACCTCGCGCTCGTCCTCCGCGCGCGGCGGCCGCGGCGGGGATGGGTCGTCGTGCTGGAGCGCCCGGACGGCCTCGAGGTCGTGAAGCGCGTCGTGGCCGGACCCGGCGACCTCGCGCCCGACGCTCGCGTCCTCGGTCCCGGGGGATGCTGGGTCGAGGGCGACGCCCCCGCGAGGTCCACGGACTCCCGCCGGCTGGGTCCGATCCAGGTGGGTGCGATCCGGGGCCGGGTGGTGGCCGTGTGCTGGCCGCCCTCGCGCTGGTCGGTGGTGCGCTCGCGTCGGCCTCCGCTGCCGACGCTCGCGGGCTAGAGCCGCACCACCTCGCAGGCGGTCCAGGCGTCGGGGTCGGGGCCGGGGGCGCACGTGTCGCGCCCGAGGCCGCCGTCCAGCTGATCCCGGCCCCTGCCCCCCTCCAGCGTGTCGGCGTCGGGCCCTCCCTCGAGGACGTCGTTGCCGAGCCCGCCGACGAGCCGGTCGCGACCGGCGTTCCCGCGGAGGGCGTCCGGACCGCCGCGGCCGACGAGCTCGTTCGCGCCCTCGGAGCCGATGAGCACGTCCGCCCGGTCGGTCCCGACGACGTCCTCGATCCCGAGGAGCGTGTCCCTGCCGAAGCCGGTGGCCGCGCCGGTCCTGAGGTTCACGGTCACGCCGGAGGGCGCGTCCCGCATGTCCACGGCGTCGCGCCCCTTGCCGCCCTTCAGCACGTCGTCCCCCCTGCGCCCGTCGAGCACGTCCCGGCCCCCGCCGCCCTCGACCCGGTTCGGGGCGCCGTCCCCCACGAGCAGGTCGGCCCCGGGCGAGCCGATGAGGTTCTCGAACCCCGCGAGGACATCGTGGGCGGCGCCGGCGGGCCTCGCCGTTCCCTTCGAGAGATCGGCCCTGACGGCCGAGGCCGCCGCGTAGCTCAGCGTGTCGTTCCCGCCTCCGCCGTCGAGGTCGGACCCGCCGCCGCCGGCCACCACGAGGTCGGCGCCGGTGCCGCCATCGACCGTCACGCCCGTCGCGGGGGCGCCCGTGCCCGCGCCGCCGGTGATCCGCAGGACGTCGGGGCCCTGACGGCCGGCGAGCTCCCAGGCCGCGGGGCCCGCGAGGGTGACGTCGACGTCGGGGACGGCCTCGTCGGCGTTCAGGTTGGCTCCCGCCGTGCCGAGCGCGAGCACGTCGGCGCCGGGTCCCCCCGCGATCCGGAGGACCCCGCCACCGGGCAGATCCATGGCGAGCTCGATCTCGGGGTCGTCGTCGCCCTCATCGGTCTTCCCCGGGGCGAACGACCCGCCGGAGAGGTCCAGGGTGAGGTCGTCCTCCAGTCCGGCCCCGGAGCCCGTCACCGCGATCGTGTCGGTGTTGTTCACCGTCGCTCCGCCGCAGGGCGCACCGTCGACGGCGATCGCGTTCCCGTCGCGGGCGATGGTCGCTGGCGCGCCGCCGGCCAGCGTCACCTGGACCGTGGCGGTCGCGGCGTCGAAGCTGCAGACGGCCTGCGCCCTCGCCGAGGAGGCGACGAGGGCCGGGAGCCCGAGCGCGAGGGCGATCGCTCCGACGCGGCGGAGGCCGGCACGGGCGCGCATGAGCCGACGATACACGGCGGGAGGCCGCGGGAACAGCATCGGCCCGCCCGTTGCGAGAAGTCCACCGTCGCGGTAGCATTTGCACCTGCAATGATCAGGACGCGGTGCCGCGGGCTCGTGGGGATCATGATCCCCTGCCGATGCTGCTGTCCCGGGGTGCCCGGCGCGGGCCGCTAGGCCGCGCCCAGGCACCGGGATCCGCAGACCCACGCCAGCCGACACCGGAGGTCCAGATCATGTCCACCAGCGTCGCATCCGACAGCGTCACCACCATCATCGACGCCCGCGGCCAGTCCTGCCCGGGACCGCTCGTCTCCCTCGCCCGCGCCCTGAAGGACGCGAAGCCGGGGGACGTGCTCGAACTGCTCGCCACGGACCCCGGCTCCCGTTCCGACGTGCCGGCGTGGGCGACGCTGACCGGCAACGAGCTGCTGGAGGCCTCGGAGTGGGACGGCACGTTCCGGTACCTGGTCCGCAAGACGTGAGGAGGCGTCCGTGAGCGCCACGACGGAGGAGGTGCGTCTCGGCGACCTGCTCGAGCGGGTCCGCGCGTTGGAGGAGGCCGAGCGCCGACGGGTCGAGAAGAAGAACAAGCTCACCATCATCGCCTGGGGCGGGGACCTCGACCGCATCTGGCCGACGACGATCCTCGCGAGCACCGCCGCGGCGAGCGGGATGGAGGTGAGCGTGTTCTTCACCTTCTGGGGCCTGTTCGCGATCGTGAAGCCCGAGGTGCGGATCACCGGCGAGAACTGGATGCAGAAGATGATGTCGGTGCTGAACCCCGGCTCGGCGGAGCGGGCGAAGCTCTCCCGGTACCACTTCGCCGGGGCCGGTGCCGCGATGCTCCGCAAGCTCGCCGCCGACCACAAGGTCGCCGCCCCGGAGGAGCTGCTCGGGCTGGCCAGGGATCTCGGGGCGCGGCTGATCCCGTGCCAGATGACGATGGACCTGCTCGGCCTGGAGCG
>SIRV01000140.1 GCA_004366195.1 Actinomycetota bacterium | reverse complement strand
GTCACACACACACACACACACCCATGCCGCCCGGGACGACGGCACTCGCTCGTTCGGTGCGCCGTGAGCATCGTGATCGCGATCCAGGCGGCATCCGCGGAGCCCGCCGCCGCGAGTCACTCTGACCCCAAGCCCAACACGGTCCGTGCCTGGTACATGGATACGGTTGCTGATGCCACGCTCTACAACATGGGGTGCGCTCAGGCCGACCGCGTGGACGCCGACACAGACCCGGATGTCGGGGTCGTGATCCTGGCCTTCGGCGCACCCCGCGAGGTGGATCCCGAGACCACGCGCAACGGCGCATCGATGTTCTCAACGAACGCAAGCGAGTGGAGGAGCACCGCCCAGATCGCGGACGGAGCCAAGGAGTATTCCCGCGGCTTCTGGAACTGCCTCGACGAGCCAGCGTCATCGGTGAGCTACACCCTGGCCCTCGGTATCTCGAACCTGTATCCGTCGGCTTGGACCGGCACGCGCATAGCAGAACATGGCCAGGCCTGGGGCATCATGGTACGCGACGTCCGCGAGTACCAGAATGACCGCGGTTTCTCGGCGGCGATCCAGGCGGCCGGGGCGGCGGACATCGAGCCCGCGTGGGGCGGCCCGACCAAGACCCGCCGGTGGGTCGACGCGTTCGACGCGGTCGCCAACTCCGGGCTGCTCTGGAACTTCGGGTCGGCGGACGGTTGCCCACGCTTCGGAGAGGGTGGGACTAACTGCGCGAACGGCTGGGAACAGGGCGACCTCCACTACGTGTCCTGGGGCGCCCCAGCCGGCGTCCCTGCCCCGCAGATCTACCGGAACGACGGGGTCCAGGCAGAGCAGTGGGTGCTCATCAGCAAGTGGGGCATCCAGAACACCGGCACCGGCCCGATGGGCTTCCGGGGTCCGCTGAGCCAACAAGGCGCATGCAACCAGGTGGGATGCGATGCCTCGCTCGATAACACGCCCGCTCAGGCGTGGAACCAGATGGTCGAGAAGATGGACGCGCGCCCAGCCACGGTCGTGGACATGAGCTACTCGATCGACATCCGCTGGCGGAACCCGTGACGGCACCGAGAGGAGACGTCCGATGCTGACCAAGTCACGTTCCCGTGCCCTGCTCGTGCTGCTCACAGGCGCGATCGCCCTCGGCGGTGTGGCCCTCGCGACCGGAGACGACGGCCTCAGCGCCGACGACATCTTTCGCAACCCGATCAACGAGGCCACCAAGGAGGAGATCATCGAGGAGGACCGCCTCCTGGAGGAGATCGCGGAGGCGAACCCACCACCGAAGGAGGATCCCGTCGCCGCTGCTCCGACCAACGACCCCGAGGACATGCCCGTGTGGGAGGAGGGGATCTTCGAGGGCAGCGACTTCCCCAGGGGTTCGGGATTCGAGTTCACCACCGTCTGGCAGGGGAGGCAGGACGGCACGAACGTCCGTGTCTACGCGGGGAACCTCATCCGTGACCCGTCGGTCGGGATCCTGCTCGTGGACCTCGTGGACCCCGAGAGCTGGGGACACACCTTCAAGGGTCCCTTCGAGGCGCCGATCCCCGGACCGCTCCGTATCGAGGACGAGAAGGGCACGGTCCTCGTCCTGTCCGGGGAGAAGGGGGCGTCGGTGCGGTTCGACGTCGCGCGCCTCAGCTACCTGAGCTGAAGCTGAGCGGGGGGCCACCGGCGCATCCGGCCCCGCAACGCGCGGCGCCCCGCGGCTAGCATGTGCGGCATGTCGGTCCGCCCCTCGGCGCGCGCGAGCTCGTTCACCGAGTCCGTGATCCGCGAGATGACACGGCTTGCGATGGAGCACGGCGCGATCAACCTGGCCCAGGGGTTCCCCGACTTCCCGGCCCCGGAGGAGGTCAAGCGCGCGGCGCGGGAGGCGGTGGCGGCCGACCTGAACCAGTACCCCATCACCTGGGGCGAGCCGGAGCTCCGCGAGGCGATCGCCGCCGCCTACCGGCGCTCCTACGGGATGGCCGTGGACCCCGAGCGGAACGTCTGCGTCACCTGCGGCTCGACGGAGGCCATGATCTCCTCCATCCTCGGCGTGCTGGACCCCGGGGACGAGGTCGTGCTGTTCGAGCCCTTCTACGAGAACTACGGCCCCGACGTGATCCTCGCCGGCGCCACGCCCCGGTACGTGGCGCTCCGCGAGCCGGACTGGACCTTCGACGAGGCGGAGCTCCGCGCCGCCTTCTCCGACCGCACCCGCGGGATCGTCATCAACACGCCGAACAACCCGACCGGGAAGGTCTTCAGCCGCGGGGAGCTGGAGCTCGTGGCGGAGCTCTGCGTGCGCCACGACGTCGTGGCCTTCACCGACGAGATCTACGAGCACATCACCTACGACGGCGCGCGCCACGTGCCCCTCGCCACGATCCCTGGGATGGAGGACCGCACGGTCACGATCAGCGCGCTCTCGAAGACCTACGCCGTCACGGGCTGGCGCGTCGGCTGGGCCATCGCGCCCGAGCCGCTCATGCGCGGCATCCGCACCGTGCACGACTTCCTCACGGCGGGGGCGCCGACCCCCCTCCAGCACGCCGGCGCGGCCGCCCTGGCCCTGCCCGAGACCTACTACGAGGAGATCCGGCGGGAGTACGCCGAGCGGCGCGGGACCATGCTCCGCATCCTCGCCGAGACCGGGTTCGAGGCGAGACCCCCCGCCGGCGCCTACTACGTGATGGCGGGGTTCCGCGGCCTCTCGGAGCTCGACGACGTGACGTTCGCCGAGCGCCTCACCGCCGAGGTCGGCGTGGCCGTGGTCCCGGGCTCGTCCTTCTACTCGCGTCCCGAGCTCGGCCGGGGCGTCGTGCGATTCTCCTTCTGTAAGCGCCTGGAGACGCTGGAGGAGGCCGGCCGGCGGTTGCGGAAGCTCGCCGGCGAACTGCGGTGACCGAGCCCTACACGGTCGCCGTCGCCCAGATCGCCCCGGTCTTCCTCGACCTTGCCGCCTCCCTCCGCCGCGCCGAGGAGGCGATCGCCGAGGCGGCCGCGGCCGGCGCCCGACTCGTCGCCTTCGCCGAGACCTGGCTCCCCGGCTACCCCTCGTGGGCCGACGTCGGGATCCCCTGGGAGGGCGCGAACGCCAAGGCCGCCTTCGGCCGCCTGCACCGCAACGCCGTCGAGGTCCCCGGCCCGGCCGCCGAGGCCCTGTGCCGCGCGGCCCGCCGGCACCGCGTCCACGTGGTGATGGGGATCAACGAACGGGACGCCCGCTTCTCCCGCGGCACGCTCTACAACTCGCTCCTCTACGTCTCGGATGCGGGGGAGGTCCTCGGCGTGCACCGCAAGCTCGTCCCGACCCACTCCGAGCGCGTGATCTGGGGGCCCGGCGACGGGAGCACGCTCCACGTCTTCGACACGCCGCTCGGGCGCCTCGGCGGGCTGATCTGCTGGGAGCACTGGATGCCCCTCGCCCGGTTCGCCATGCACGCCAAGGGCGAGCAGGTCCACGTCGCGGCCTGGCCGGACCTCCCCGAGATCCACCACGTGGCGAGCCGCAGCTACGCCTTCGAGGGCCGCTGCTACGTGCTCTGCGCGGGGATGTACCTGCCGCTCGACGCGGTGCCGGAGGAGGTCGAGGTGCGCGAGGAGCTCGCTCGCGTCGCGGCCGAGA
>SIRV01000139.1 GCA_004366195.1 Actinomycetota bacterium | reverse complement strand
GATCTCGGGCTCGTCGTGGCGGCGATGGCTGAGGCGTGCCGCCGCGCCGGGGTGCAGCTCGTGACGGGCGACACGAAGGTGGTGGAGCGGGGGAGCGCCGACGGCCTGTTCGTGATCACCTCCGGCATCGGGATCGTGCCGGAGGGGGTGGAGGTGGGTCCGGAGCGGGCGAGGCCCGGAGACCGGATCCTCGTGAGCGGACCCGTCGCCTCCCACGGGGTCGCCGTGATGTCTCGGCGTGCCGGGATCTCCTTCGAGGGCGAGCTCGCGAGCGACACCCGCCCTCTCACCGAGCTCGTGCGGGCGATGCTCGCGGCCGGCGAGGTCCACGCGCTGCGGGACGCGACCCGCGGGGGTCTCGCGAGCGTCCTGAACGAACTCGCCGAGGCGAGCGGCGTGGCGATGGTGGTGGAGGAGACGGCGATCCCCGTCCTGCCGCCGGTCCGCGCGGCCTGCGAGATGCTCGGGCTCGACCCCCTCTACGTGGCGAACGAGGGTGTGTGCGTCGCCGTCGTCGCGCCGGAGGACGCCGAGGCCGTGCTGGAGGCGGCGCGCCGCGCCCCCGGCGGGGAGCGCGCGGCGATCGTCGGCGAGGTGGTGGAGGGTCCGCCGAAGGTCTCCCTGCGGACCGCCCTCGGGGCGACGCGCCCGCTCATCATGCTGGCCGGCGATCAGCTCCCGCGGATCTGCTGAGCGTCGTCCCCGTGGCCCGGGGATGCCCAGGCCTCGAGGAGGCGCTCCCACGCCTCGCGGAGGAGGGGACGGAACCGCCCGCGCTCCGGTGCCACGTTCTCCTCGATGAGGATCACGCTGCTCCTGAGGAGGCTCGGATAGCGGAGCTCCTTGACGTACGGGAGGCGGATGTCCCGCAGGACGCGCTCCAGGTAGCTCACCCGGTCGTCTGGGTGGATGAGGCGGAACCGGAACCACGGGCAGGGGACGGCGTCGTGGAGGTAGTTGAGGAAGGCGTTCCGGACGTTCCGGGCGAGCTCCTCGGCTCGGACCGAGCGTCGCGTCCACACCCGCACGACGAGCTCCTCGGGGGTGACGTCCGCGACGGCGATTTGGATCTGCCCGAACATGCCGAAGGGCTTGCGGATGGGGATCGTGACCTCGTTGATGAGCCGGACCAGCTCCTGCGATGACTCCGCGGCGGCGGATGTGCGCTCCATCGGATCCTCCCTTCACCACGTCGCGAGGTAGGCCTCGCGGAGGATGCGACGTCGAAGTCTGGCCGGGACGCCCTCCGCGAGCTTGCCCTCTGCGGCGGCCCGCAGGACCGTCTCCACCGCCTCTCGCGGGAGGGACTCGTCGGACGTCCACTCGATCAGATCGTCGAGCTCGAGGTACTCCAGATCCTGGAGGGACCAGCGGATCGCGCGCGCCCACCCCTCGTCTCCGCCGAGGATACGTTCGAGGGCTCGGAGGAGGAGGTGCTTGGGTCCGTCCGCCATCGAGCCGCGTTCGGGTGGCAGCCAGAGTTCCTGCCACCAGGCGACGTGGACCTCGACCCAGGCCGCCTCGTACGCGGCTTCCGAGTCCGCCGGTTCCCAGGCTCCGAGCAGGCGGTACGGGGTCTCCCCGAGGGTGTCGAAGTCGGGCTCCTCGAAGAAGTAGCCGCGGTCCCCGAGCACGAAGGACCCGAACCCCCAGGAACAGAAGGCCATGGAGCCCGGGTTGCTGCAGGTCAGCTCCCACCGACGCCGCGGGAGCAGGCGCCCGGCGAGGTCCGTGTACCCGCCGATCTGCTGGAACAGGGCGTCGCGCTCGTCGTCGGAGAGTCCGGCGAGGAGCTCCTCGCCCACGAAGGTCCGGTCGCCCTTGGCGAGGAGGACGCGGCCTCCATACCGGAGCCGTCGGACCGTGCGCAGGGCGGCGTCGAGTCGGCGGCGCAGGTCCTCCAGGTCGATGCGCCCGAGGAGCGCCTCGGCGGTGTCGCTCATCGCGTCCCTCCTTCCTCGGGGGACGGTCGCCGCGGCGCCGATCCTGCGCGGAGGGGTCGCGATGCCCGTTCGAGCCGCTCCAGGGCATCGCCCGGACACTTGGTTGCCGGATCGGTCGCCGCCGACCCTCCGGCCGCATCCCCGCTCGCGCGGGAGGGCACCTTGGGTTGTCCGTCCCAGGTTGCCGGCTCGAGACGGTCTCCCGCTCGAGCGCTCCCGATGCTGGCTTGAAGGCTAGCACCCCCCACCGACACGGGCGAGGTGCTCGCGTTCCGCGTCCGAGCCGGGTGCTACAGTTCGCGTGCCTCCCCCGAGGAGGTGGATGCCGTGAACGCGTACGACGTGCTGGTGAACGGGCTCGTGGTGGGTTTCGCCACCGCGATCCTGGGCTGGCTGGTCGGCGGTCTACGCCGTGAGACGCGAGCGACCCTCGGCAGCTTCCGGTCGGAGCTCCGCGAGGAGATCGGCGCCCTCAGGACGGAAGGCGCCTCCCTCCGAGCCGAGATGCGCGAGGAGATCGGCTCCCTCCGGGCCGAGATGCGCGAGGAGATCGGCTCCCTCCGAGCCGAGATGCGCGAGGAGATCGGCGCCCTCAGGACGGAAGGCGCCTCCCTCCGAGCCGAGATGCGCGAGGAGATCGGCGCCCTGCGGGCCGAGATGCGCGAGGAGATCGGCTCCCTCCGCACCCAGACCCACGACGAGTTGCGTGCGCTGCGGTCCGACCTCACGCAGGTCGCCCTGGCGCTCGGCGTTCGCCGCCGGGCGGGGAACGAATGAGGGGGGCCGCGTGACCGGACCGCCAGACTTCCGGCTCGAGCACAGCGAGCTCCGCGGCGACGACGAGTTCACGGAGTTCTCCAACGCCGACCTGCCCTACTACTCGGATTGGCACGGGTCGTTCGAGAAGCTGGCGTGGGCGCTCGACGAGGAGACCCTGCGCGCCCTGGCGCCGGACGTCGCGATCGTCGGCGCGCCCTTCGACGAAGGGACCTCGTCTCGGCCGGGGGCGCGGTTCGGTCCGCGGGCGATCCGCATGGCGCCGACGGCCTGGGGGAACGTCGACGCCTGGTCGATCCAGCTGGACGTCGAGCCGTACTCGGTGCTGAAGGTCGTGGACGCCGGGGACGCGCCGATCGTGCCGACCCGTTTCGAGCGCGCGTTGCGGGTGATCCACGAGAAGGTCTTCCGTGTCGCGAGCGCGGGCCCGATCCCCATCGTCCTCGGCGGAGACCACTCGATCACCTACCCCAGCGCCGCCGCCGTCGCGCGTCATGTGTGGCCGCGGAAGGTTGGCGTCGTCCACTTCGACGCGCATGCGGACACCGGAGCGGATCAGTGGGGGAACCTCCACGCGCACGGTCAGCCGATGCGCCGGCTCATCGAGGAGGGGTGGGTCGCCGGCCGGAACTTCATCCAGATCGGCCTACGCGGTTACTGGCCGGACCGCGAGACGTTCGCCTGGATGCGCGAGCAGGGCATGCGGTGGCACACGATGGTCGAGATCGAGGAGCGAGGCGCCGAGGCGGTGATCGCCGACGCGATCGCCGAGGCCCTCGACGGTCCCGAGGTCGTGTACCTCTCGGTGGACATCGACGTGGTAGATCCGGGTTGTGCGCCCGGCACCGGGACGCCAGAGCCCGGCGGGATCCTGCCCCGCGAGATGCTGCGGGCGGTCCGCCAGATCGTGCGGGCGGTCGAGCTCGTCGGCATGGACGTCGTCGAGGTCTCGCCGCCGTACGACCAGAGCGAGACCACGGCGATGCTCGCGCACCGGATCGTCATGGAGGCGATCTCGGCCCTCGCGGCCAAGCGCGTCGGTTCCTGAGGAGCCCTGAGGGGCCTGGCCCTACGGTGGGTCCGGCCCCGCCCGAGCCTCGGCCGCTCGGGCCTCACGCACCCGAGCCTCACCCGTGCTGGCCTCGATCGCCCGAGCACCTCCCGCCCCGAGCCGCACCA
>SIRV01000138.1 GCA_004366195.1 Actinomycetota bacterium | reverse complement strand
TTCGCGAGCACGATGGCCTCCGAGAGACCCCAGTCCCGCTCGGGCCCGGAGAGCGCCAGGGCGCGCTCGTAGAGGTCGGCCGCCGGCCCCGCCTCCGAGGCCCACATCGCGAGATCGCCTGCGTGCGTCAGGGCCTCCACGGCGCGCTCCGCGATCTCGCGGTCGTTCGGATCGAGATCCAGCGCCGCCTTCGCCGCCTGCTCCAGGTGGTAGGCGATGGAACGCGGGTAGCGCCCGGCGCTGCGCTCGTCCTCGGCGAGGGCCGCCGCCACGCGCAGGTGCAGCCGCTTGCGCTCGCGCTTCGGGAGGGAGTCGTAGGCCACGTCCCGCACGATCCCGTGGCGGAACCGGTACACGCCGGGGCGGTGCTCGTCCCGGACGATGAGCTCCTCGTCCTCCAGCGTGTCGAGGAGCGCCCCGAGGTCCTCCCCCGGCTCGGCGACGAGGGCGAGCTCCTCCACGTGGAAGGTGGCCCTGGGGAACACCGAGGCCTTGCGGACGAGGTCGCGGGCGGCCGGCGGCAGGTGATCGATCCGCGCGGCGACCACGGCCTGGACCGTGGGCGGTAGGAGCGTCACCGGGATCGGCCCGGTGTCGGAGGCCGGCAACCCCGCCCCGGCGTGCCGCAGCATCCCGGTCGTCTCCACGATGAAGAACGGGTTGCCCCCAGCGTGGCGAGCCACGGACTCCGCGACCTCGGGGTCGAGCCCCTCCCCGGCCCGGAGGGCGAGCTCCGTGGCGTCCTGCGGCGCGAGCGGCTCCAGGTACAGGTTCAGCGAGTCCCCGAGACCGCCGCCCCACCCCGGCCGGACGTCCAGCAGGTCGTACCGGGCGACGCAGAGCACGAGCAGGGGGATCCGCCGCGCCGTGCGGACGAGGTCCTCGAGCAGGTCGAGGAGCCCGGGCTCGGCGAGGTGCGCGTCCTCCAGCACGAGCACGACCGCGCCCGAGCGCGCGAGACCCGAGAGGAGCGCGTGCAGTCCAGCCCTGAGCTCCCCCACCCGGTACCGTCCCTCGTCCCGGCCCGGTGCCCCGAGCCCGAGCGCGATCCCCAGACGCTCCACGAGCGCGGGGACCTCGTCCTCCGGGCAGCAGCGTTCGACGAGCTCGCGCAGCCGGGTCCGCAGATGCTCCTCGGGCTCCCCCGCCTCCGCGCCCATGAGCTCGAGCAGCATCTGGGCGAGGGGCGCGAAGGCCACGTCCTCGCCGAAGGGGCTCGCGCGACCCACGAGGACCGTGGTCTCCGGAGGGAGCCGGCGGAGGAACTCCTCCGCCACCCGACTCTTGCCCACCCCCGGCTCCCCGAGGAGCGTGACGAGATGGGCCCTCGAGGTCTCTCGCACGCTCTCGAACGCGTCCTCGAGCAGGCGCAACTCGCGCCGGCGGTCCACCAGCGGGATCGTGCGCCGGGCACCCCGCGGCGCGAGCGCCAGCGCCGGCCATGCCGGCGCCGCCTCCTCGAACCCCTTGGCGTGCACGCGCACCGGCTCGCCGAACGTCACCTGGTCGCGCGTGAGCATCCAGGTCGTCTCGCCGACCAGCACCGTGCCGGGCTCGGCGGCCTGCTGGAGCCGAGCGGCCAGGTTCACGGTGGCTCCGAACAGGAGCCCGTGCTCGGCCTCCTCGGTGCCGACGGCCACGGGGCCGGTGTTGATGCCGACCCGCACGCGGAGCGGCACGGGCAGGCCGAGGTGCTCCGAGATCCGCTCGACCCGGCCGACGAGCTCGAGGCCGGCCCTGACGGCCCGGAGCGCGTCGTCGTCGTGAGCGTGCGGGAGGCCGAACACCCCGACCACGGCGTCCCCCGCGAGGTCGTAGGCGCGGCCGCGGAGCGACTCGAGCACCTCGGAGACCGTCCGGTAGTAGGTGGCCAGGACCTCGCGGTAGCGCTCCGGGTCCAGGCGCGCCGCGAGCTCGGTGGAGCCGACCAGGTCGGCGAAGACGACCGTGACGACCTTGCGCTCCTCCGGCGGCGGCGCGCTCGCCGGGAACCCGCAGGCGGCGCAGAACCGCGCCCCGACCGGAAGCGCGGCACCGCAGCGGACGCACGTGGCCTCGCTCATCGGGCCAGCATACGCGGGCCGCCCGTCCCGCCGGTCAGTGCTCGCCGTACCGCTCGATGAGCTGGAGGCGGTTCCCGTCGGGGTCGGCGAAGGACACGAACCGCGCCACCCCCTCGACCTCGCCGGCGTCGCGGTCGAAGACCACGCCACGGAGCTCGAGCGCGAACCGCGCTTCGTCGAGATCCTCGACCTCCAGGGTGACCGTCCCGCCCGGCTCGTGGCCGTCGCCGCCGCCGTGGAGGGCGAGGTGCACGGGCTCGGTCCCGAGCTCCGCCCACTCGTCCCCGTGCCGGTGCAGGAGGGGGAGCCCGAGGACCTCCGTGTAGAACTTCAGGGCCCGGTCCATGTCCGCGACCCAGAACCAGACCCGCTCGATCCGACCGAGCATCGCATCCTCCTCGTTCCTCCTGCGATCCTCGCACGGGAGCCGGACGATCGTCCCGTATGCTCCTGCCGTGGTCGACCCCGGCGACTCGCTCTGGCGACGGATCCGATGGGCCACCCTCCTGCTCGTGCTGGCCTTCGTCTACGGGGTGGCGGGCTACATGCTGCTGGAGGGCTGGGGTTTCCTCGACGCGCTCTACATGACGGCCATCACCTTCACCACGGTCGGCTACCGGGAGGTCCGGCCGCTCGACGCCACGGGGAGGGTCTTCACGCTCACGGTCATGGCCGTGGGGGTGGGGCTCGTCCTCATCACCATCGCCCTCGCCGCCCAGTGGGTGATCGAGGGCGCCTGGACCCTTCGGGCGAGGAGGCGACGGATGCAGCGACGGATCGACGCGCTCTCGGACCACTACCTGATCTGCGCCTACGGTCGGGTCGGCCGGGCCGCCGCCCGGGAGTTCGAGGCGGAGGGCGTCCCCTTCGTGGTGATCGATCCCAAGGAGGAGCTGGAGGAGCGGATGATCGCCGACGGCGTCCTCTACCTGATCGACGACCCCTCCCACAGGAGGAGGTGCTGCTGCGCGCCGGCGTGCGGCGCGCGCGGGGGCTCGTGTGCGCGGTGGACTCCGACGCGACGAACGTGTACATCACGCTCATCGCCCGCTCCCTGAACCCCCACCTGTTCATCGTGGCCCGGGCCTCGGAGCCGGGCTCCGACCGGCGCCTCCTCGCGGCCGGAGCCGATCGCGTGATCTCGCCCTTCGTGAGCAGCGGGCGGCACATGGCCCTCGTCGCGCTCCGGCCTCGCGTCGCCGATGTGCTCGAGGTCGAGCCCGGGACGGCGCGCTCGATGCGTCTGGAGGAGGTGCGGATCGAGGAGGGCTCCCCCCAGGCCGGCCGGACCGTGGCCGAGGCGTTCGGGTCCGTCCCGGTGCTCGCCGTCCGCCACGCCGGCGGGCAGATCACGGCCACCCCGAGCCCGGACCTGCGGCTTCGCGCCGGGGACCTGGTCCTCACGATCGGCGAGGAGGATCTCCCGCGCGTGCGGCCCGGTGCTCCCCCGCGCCTCGGACCGTAAGCATCGCAAGGAGCGGGGCGGCAAGGGCGGTGAGGAGGACGTACGTCGCGGCCAGGGCGCCGAAGGCCTCGGCCGCGCCCAGGCCCACGCCGAGCGCCGCCACGGCCAGCGAGAACTCGCCGCGGGGGATGAGGAGGATCCCCGCCCGACGTCGACCGGGCGGCCCCACGCCCATCCGTCGTGCGGCGAACCAGCCCGTGGCGTACTTCCCGAAGGCGCCGAGGAGCGCCAGGGCGGCGGCGGCCGGCAGCGTCGAGGGGATAGACGCGGGATCAATCTGGAACCCGAAGAAGACGAAGAACACCGCGGCGAACACGTCCCGCAGCGGCCGCAGGAGCCGCTGGGCCCGCTCCGCGGGCGCTCCGGACAGCACGATCCCGGCGAGGAAGGCGCCGACCGCCGCGGAGATGCCGACCGCCTGCGCCGCCCCCGCGCCGAGCAGGCCGATGGCGAGCACGCCCAGCAGGAGGGCCTCGTCGGAGCGGCTGAAGATCGCCCGCCCGAGGAGCAGGCCGTGGCGGCGCCCGAGCGCGAGCGCCCCGCCGACGGCAGCACCCGCCAGTGCGACCGAGAGGAGGAGGCGCGTCGGCGACCCGTCGGACAGGAGGATCGTGACGACGGGCAGGTAGGCGGCCATGGCCAGATCCTCGAGGACCGTCACGGCGAGGACGCCCGGCGTCTCGCGGTTGCCGATCCACCCGTTCTCGTCCAGGATCCGGGCGGCGACGCTCGACGACGTGTTGTACGCCGCCGAGGAGCACCGCGGACCGGAGGTCCCAGCCGAGGAGCAGACCGCCGAGCAGGCCGGGGACGAAGGTGAGCGCGACGTCCACCAGGCCCGCCGCGCGGCTCGCTCGCACGGTGTCCATGAACTCGCCCGCCGAGGATCGCAGGCCGAGCGAGAACAGCAGCAGGATCAGGCCGACCGAGGCTCCGGCGCCGACGAAGCTCTCCGCGGTGACGAGGGGGATCACGCCGCCCTCGCCGAAGGCCAACCCCGCCAGCAGGTAGAGGGGGATCGGGGAGAAGCGGAACCGCGCGGCCAGTCGGGCGAGCGCGGCGAGCAGGAGGACGAGGCCGCCGAGCTCCAGGAGGAAGAGCCCGCCGCCCATCGGCGTCAACCGGAGCGGAGGAGGATCGACAGGGCCTCGATCCCACGGGGAGTGCCGACGACCACGAGCACGTCGCCCGCCTCCAGGCGGAACTCCGGTCCGGGGGCGGGGACGGCTCCCCCGGGGCGGAGGGCGGCGACGATCGATACCCCCGTCCGGGTCCGCGCCCGCGTGTCGCCGATCGTGCGGCCGGCGTACGGCGACCCGGTGGGGACCGGGAGCCGATCCACGGCCAGCCCCTCCACCTCCTGATGCAGGTCGATGAGCTCCCGCGCCACCTGGGAGATCCCGAGGAGCTCGGCCAGGGTTCGGCTGTCGTCCGGGCCCAGGCGCAGCACCTCACGACCGGCGTCGGGGTCCTCGAGGTCGTACACGACGAGCTCCCGCTCGCCCGTCCGATGGTGCACCACCCCCACCCGGACGCCCTCCGCGGTCTCGAACTCGAACCGGACGCCGACCCCGGGGAGCGGGGTCTCGTGGACGACCGTCATGGCGGCATCCTGCCACAAGCCGGGGCGCGCTAGCCCGAGGGGCCGTGCCCGGCGCCGCCGAGGATCCTGCGCTTCTGGGCCTGGAACTCCTCCTCGGTGAGCACGCCCCGGTCACGGAGGGCGGCCAGGCGCTCGAGCTCGGAGGCGACCGAGGGGGCCGCGGGCGGGGACGGTCGCCCCTGGTACATCCGCTGCTTGTTCAGCTCGCCCTGGTGGTAGATGGTCTTCTGCACGTGCTCGGGGTTCCGGACGTTGCTGAAGACGTTCCGACCTTGCTCGCTCGCGGACTGGATGATGAGGTCACCGGCCCCGACGATCCGCTCGAAGACCGTCTGCTGGAACCGGACGTCGTTGATGGCCTCGAGGGGGATCTCCATCGAGCGCTTGGCGATGAACCCCTCGCGATGGATGACCCGATCCGTGGTGACCGCGAAGTTCGAGGTCGCCCAGGCCACGAAGGCCCGCAGCGGGTACCAGACGAGGACAACGAGCCCGAGCCCGAACGCGCCCCACAGCACGACCGACCGCGCCGTCCCCTCCTCCGGGGCGTAGGCCAGCGCGAGCACCCAGCCCGCCAGCACGAGGAGCGTCACGAGGCTCGGCCCGACGAGGGCGATCCAGTGGGGGCGGAGGTCGAGGACGAGCTCCTCCCCCTCGATCAGCAGACGACGCGGGAACGGCATACCCGCACCCTACCCCTGCGCACCGCTGCCGGGCAACGCGTCGAGGTGCTCGACCTCCCCGAACCGGACCGTCCACCGACCCGCGGACGCGCGTACGAGGAGCCCGCCGAGGTCGTCCACGTCCTCGGCCACGCCCTCGACCAGCTCCCCGGCCAGGGTGCGCGCCCGGACGCGACGTCCGAGGGTGGTGCAGACGCGCCGGTACCGCTCGATCACCGACGCCCCGAGCCCCGAGCCCGCCCGCCCGTACCCCGCGGCGACGCGCTCGAGGAAGGCGCCGAGCGCCTCCGCAGCGTCGACCCCCCCGACGGCCCCAGCGCCCGGAACGCCGGCCGGCGCGACGTCGAGGTTGATCCCGATCCCGAGCACGACGTGCTCGAGCCGGCCCTCCGCCGCGCTCGAGGTGGCGAGGATCCCGCCCACCTTGGACCCGCCGAGCAGGAGGTCGTTCGGCCACCGACAGCCCACCTCGACCCCGGCCAGGTCCCGCAGCGCCTCGGCCATCGCGACGCCGGCGAGGAGCGTGACGAGCCCCGCCCGCTCCGCCGGCACCGCGGGCCGGAGCACGACCGAGAAGAGCAAGGCGCCGGGGGCGTCGACCCACGCGCGACCGAGCCGGCCGCGCCCGGCCGTCTGGTGGCCCGCGGCGACGAGCGTCCACTCCGGCGCCCCCGCCGCGGCGAGCTCGGCCGCCGTCTCCTGCGTGGAGCGGGTAACCTCATCGAACCGCACCGGGGCGTCGGCGCCGATCCGGCGGAGGGCGGCGCGGAGGGCATCGACGGTGATCGGCATGGACGAGGCGATTATCGCGAGCGGGAGCGAGGCGTGGCGAGGGACCGGATCCTGATCGCGAACCGCGGCGAGATCGCGGTCCGCATCATCCGCACCGTGCGCGAGCTCGGCCTCCGCTCGGTCGCCGTGTACTCCGACGCCGACCGCGAGGCCCTCCACGTGCGGATGGCCGACGAGGCCTACCGGATCGGGCCGGCCCTGCCCGCCGACTCCTACCTCTCGATCGGGGCGATCCTCGAGGCCGCCCGGAAGGCCAAGGTCACGGCCATCCACCCCGGGTACGGGTTCCTCTCCGAGCGCGCCCACTTCGCCCGCGCCGTGATCGAGTCGGGGTACGTCTTCGTGGGTCCCTCCCCGGAGGCGATCGACATGATGGGCGACAAGTCCGCCGCCCGCCAGGCCGCCGAGCGCGCGGGCGTCCCCATCGTCCCCGGCACCCCGGAGCCGGTCACGGTGGAGGAGGCGGCGGGTCACGCCGAACGGATCGGCTACCCGGTCGTCGTCAAGGCGGCCTTCGGAGGGGGTGGGCGGGGGATGCACGTCGTCCGCCGGCCCGAGGACCTCCCCGCGGCCCTCGCCCGCGCCGCCCGTGAGGCCAAGGCCTACTTCGGCCGCCCCGAGGTGTTCCTGGAGCGGTACATCGAGCGCGGCCACCACGTGGAGGCGCAGATCCTCGCCGACGCCCACGGCGGGATCTGGTTCCTCGGCGAGCGCGACTGCTCGGTCCAGCGGCGCCATCAGAAGTTGATCGAGGAGACGCCCTCCCCCGTCGTCGACGAGGACCTCCGCGCGCGGCTCGGCGAGGCCGCCGTCGCCCTGGCGAAGTCGGCCGGGTACGTCAACGCCGGGACGGTGGAGTGCATCGTCGACGAGGAGGGCAGCTTCTACTTCCTCGAGATGAACACCCGGCTCCAGGTCGAGCACACCGTGACGGAGATGGTGACCGGGCTCGACCTCGTCGCGCTGCAGATCGCCGTCGCCCTCGGCGAGCGGCTCGACCTCGACCACGCACGACCGCGGGGCCACGCGATCCAGTGCCGCATCAACGCCGAGGACCCCGCGCGGAACTTCCTCCCCGGGCCGGGGCGGGTCGTCGGCTACCGCGAGCCCTCGGGCCCCTTCGTCCGCGTCGACTCCGCGATCCGGGAGGGCGACGAGATCCCGCCGGACTACGACTCGATGTTCGCCAAGCTCGTCGTCTACGCGGAGGACCGCGAGCGCGCCCGCCGACGGATGCTCCGCGCCCTCGACGAGTTCCACGTCGAGGGCGTCCCGACCACGATCCCGCTCCACCGCTGGATCCTGTCCAGCCGCGAGTTCCGGGAGGGGACCCACACGACCACCTGGCTCGAGCGGTCCCTGCGCGAGGCCGACATCCCCAGCGCGGACTGGACGGCGGCCGCGCCGAGCGAGCCCCCGGGGGTCGCGGCCGAGCTCCTCCTGGAGCTCGATGGCCGACGCGTCCCGGTGCGGATCTTCGACCGGCGGCGCGACCGGGCCCCTCGGCCCCCCGTCCGCCACACCGGGCACGCCGGCGAGCACGTGCACAGCGTGATCGCCGCGCCGATGCAGGGCACGATCCTGCGGGTGCTCGTGGAGCCGGGGCAGGAGATCCGGGCGGGCGACGTCGTCTGCATCCTCGAGGCGATGAAGATGGAGAACGCGATCCCCGCCCCGCGCGAGGGGATCGTCACGGAGCTCCCCATCCAGCCGGGACAGGTCGTGGCGGCGGGTCAGACCCTCGCCGTCATCGACTGAGCTCGGCGTGGGCCTCGGGCGCGACTTCGCTGGCCGGGGCGCCCGAGGAAGGGGTCGCCGGGATCCACAGCCGGAAGACCGTGCCCTCCGGACCCGAGCGCTCGAGCCACAGCCGCCCACCGAGCAGGTCGGAGAGCTTTCGGCAGATGTACAGCCCGAGG
>SIRV01000137.1 GCA_004366195.1 Actinomycetota bacterium | reverse complement strand
GGCGGTCCATCGCGGGCCTCCCCTGGATCAGCGTGGTGGGGGCGCTCGGGATCGTCGGGCTGCTCGTCGCCGAGTACGCGTTCTGGAAGGACCCCATCGTGGGGGTCGTGGCCTGGCCCTGGATGAAGTGGGTGATCCCGCTCGTGTTCGTCACCGGGTTCGCTTGGTACTACGGGGCGAAGGCCGTCCAGCGGAGCCGCGGCGTGCGGATCGAGCAGGCCTTCGCGGAGATCCCGCCGGAGTGATGCGCCTTTCGGGACGGACGGCGTTCGTGACGGGGGGCAACACGGGCATCGGCGCCGCCATCGTGCGTCGCCTGGCGGCGGAGGGGGCGGCGGTCGGCCTCGCCTACGTCGAGGACGCCGACGGCGCGGAGGCGATGGCGGCGGGGATCCGCGAGGCCGGGGGCCGCTGCGCGGCGGTGCTCTGCGACGTGCGGGACCGCGGCTCGGTGGAGGCCGCGGTCGCCGCCGTCCGGGAGGCCCTGGGCCCGATCGACGTGCTCGTGAACAACGCGGGGGTGCTCCGGCACACGCCGTTCCTGGAGATCTCGCCGGAGGAGTGGCGGCTCATCTTCGCCACGAACGTGGACGGCGCCTTCCACTGCCTCCAGGCCTGCCTGCCCGACATGCTCGAGCGGGGCGAGGGATGCGTGGTGAACGTGGCCTCCGAGCTCGCCCTGGTCGGCGAGCCCCTCCTCGCCCACTACGTCGCGTCGAAGGCGGCGATCGTGGGGCTCACGAAGGCCCTGGCGAGGGAGGTCGGGCCGCTCGGGGTGCGGGTGAACGCCGTGGCTCCGGGGCCGACGGACACCCGCATCCTCACCCAGGAGGAGCGGAGCGAGGCCTACGCGGCGAGCCTGCCGCTGCGCCGACTCGGCCGACCGGAGGAGATCGCCGCGACGGTCGCGTTCCTGTGCTCGGACGACGCGAGCTGGTACGCCGGCCAGGTCCTGTCCCCGAACGGCGGGGCGGTGATGTGATGGCCGAGATCCGAGGGCCCCTCGACCCGCTCACCGTTCCGCGGTTCGCCGGTTGGACCACCTTCGCCCGGCTACCCCGGCGCGACGAGGTGGAGCGCTGCGACGTGGCGATCCTCGGGGTGCCGTTCGACGCCGGGGTGACGTACCGGCCGGGGGCCCGGTTCGGACCGCAGGCGATCCGCCAGGCCTCCCGGCTCCTCCGCGCCTACCACGCCGGGCTCGACGTGCACCCCTTCGGCGCGCAGCAGGTCGCCGACGCGGGCGACGTGGCGGCCTCGCCCTTCGACATCGGCGCGGCGATCCGGGCCGTCGAGGCGGGAGCCGAGGGCGTGCTCTCCGGCGCGGACCGGCTGGTGGTGCTCGGCGGGGACCACACGATCGCGCTCCCGTTGCTACGGGTGATGAAGCGGCGGTACGGGCGGATCGCGCTCGTGCACTTCGACGCCCACCTCGACACGTGGGACACGTACTTCGGGGCGCCGTACACGCACGGGACGCCGTTCCGCCGCGCGTGGGAGGAGGGGCTCCTGCTCGAGGACCGGGCCATGCACGTCGGGATCCGCGGGCCCCTGTACGCGCCGGAGGACCTGCGGGACGACGCGGGGATGGGCTTCGAGATCGCGGGGGCGATGGACGTCGCGGCGGTGGGGGCCGCGGCGGTCGCCCGCCGCATCCGGGATCGGGTCGGGGACGCCCCGGTGTACGTGTCGATCGACATCGACGTCCTCGACCCGGCCCACGCGCCGGGGACCGGCACGCCGGAGGCCGGGGGTCTCACGAGCCGGGAGCTCCTCGCGATCCTCCGCGGGCTCGCGGGGGTCCGGCTCGTCGGCGGCGACGTCGTGGAGGTCGCGCCGGCCTACGATCACGCCGAGCTCACGTGCATCGCGGCCTCCCACGTCGTCTACGAGCTCCTCGCGCTCATGGCGGTGGCTCCGTGATCGCGGTCTCGGTGGCCGGCCCGGTGAACGGGGAGGAGCGGGCCCTCGCGCGAGCGCTCGGGGCGGAGGTCGTCCACGCCCCGGGCGAGCTCCCGGACCTCCTTCGCGGGCTCGTCGTGCTGCCCGCCGCCGTCCCCCGTCGGCCGTTCGCCGAGATCGACGAGGCCCTGTGGAGGCGGGCCCTTGACGCGAACCTGACGCGGGCGATGGAGCTCTCGCGCGCGGCGGGGCCGAGGATCGCCGCCTGCGGGGGCGGGGCGATCGTGCTCGCGGTGCCGGAGGCGCTGACCGAGCCGGGCTGGGCGCACCTGGCGGCGGCCTCCGGCGCGGTGGCGATGCTCGCCCGGGCCCTCGCCGCCGAGCTCGCGCCCGGCGGCGTCCGGGTGAACGCGGTGACGGTGTGGCCGGGACGCCTGGCAGAGGCGGTCCCCGTGCTGCGGCTCCTGCTGTCGGAGGAGGCGAGCTACGTCGTCGGCGAGGTCGTGCCCGCGGCCGACGACGGGCTCGCCCGCTGGTCCTGATGGGCGCCGCGGACGTCTTCGCGGGGAGGGTAGCCCTGGTGACCGGCGCGAGCCGCGGCATCGGAGCCGCCGTCGCCCGTCGGCTCGCGGCCCGCGGCGCGGCGGTGGCCGTGAACGCGATCGACGGGGCGGAGGCCGAGGCGACGGCGGCCGAGCTCCGGGAGGCCGGGCGCGAGGCCGCGGCCTTCCCCGCGGACGTGGCGGACCCCGCCCAGGTCGCGTCGATGGTCCGCGCGGTGGCGGCATGGCGGGGGCCGGTCGAGGTGCTCGTGAACAACGCGGGCGTCCTCGAGATGACCCCGCTGGCCGAGATGCCGCCCGAGGTCTGGCACCGGGTGGTGGATGTGAACCTCGGCGGCACCTTCCACTGCATGCGCGAGGTCGTGCCCGGGATGCTCGAGCGGGGGTTCGGGAGGATCGTGAACGTGGCCTCGTTCTGGGGCCTGGTCGGCGTCGCGGGGGCTACCCACTACGGGGCGTCGAAGGGCGGGATCCTCGCGCTCACGCGGGCGGTGGCCGCCGAGCTCGGCCCGTCCGGCGTCCGGGTCGCCGCGATCGCGCCGGGGACGGTCGACACCGAGCAGCTCCGCGCCGACGCCGCCTTCGCGGGGATCGCGCTCGAGGAGATGCGCGCCCGGTACGCCGCCGACACGCTGATCGGGAGGATCGCCACACCCGAGGAGATCGCGGGGCTGGTCGCCTTCCTGGCCGGCGAGGGGGCCGAGGCCTTCCACGGGCGCGCGCTCGTCGCGACCGGCGGGAGGAGGGTGGCATGACCGCCAGGGCCGTCGAGCCCGCCGTCCCCTCGTCCACGCGGGAGAGGATCCTGCTCGTCGCCTCGGAGCTGTTCGCCACCCGCGGGTACCACGCCACGACCACGCGCGAGATCGCCACGGCCGTCGGCATCCGGCAGCCGTCCCTCTTCCACCACTTCCCCTCGAAGGAGGCGATCCTCCAGACCCTGCTCGACTCGGACCTCGACGTCGCCGTGCCGCACGCGGAGGCGCTCGCGAAGGACCGGGGCCCGGCGTCGGTCCGCCTGTACCAATACCTCGAGCACGACCTCACGCACCTGATCAGCAGCCCGTACAACCTGAGCGGCCTCTACACCGAGGAGGTCATGCGGGACCCCGCCTTCGAGCCGTGGATCGCGAAGCGCCGCCGGCTCCACCGGGCGATCGAGCGGATCCTCGCGGACGGCGTGGCCGCCGGCGAGTTCGTGGACCTGCCGGTCGAGGTCGTCCGCGAGGCGATCACCGGCATCCTGGTCCGGACGCTCACCCTCGCGAGCGGCGAGCACCACGAGGACCGGGTCTTCTGCGAGCAGATCGTGTCGCTCGTCATGCGGGCCGTCCTGAAGGACCCCGCGCGGCTGCCCGAGATCCGTCGGGCGGCCCGGGAAGAAGGAGGAGGATGATGCCGAGGACCCCGTACGCGATGGGCCCCGACGGGTGGGAGGGGCCGGGGCTCCCCCAGTCCAACTTCCCCTCGTTCATGGGGGCGCCGTGGATCCCGTGCCGGGAGGATGCGATCCGGGACGCCGGGGCGAGGGCGGCGTTCCTCGGCGTGCCCTTCGACCAGGCGACCGTGTACCGTTCGGGCTCGAGCCACGCGCCGCGGGCGCTCCGCTACGTCTCCGAGATGTTCCTGCCCTACCTCGGCGACTTCGATATCAACGTCTTCGACGAGTTCCGCCTGGCCGACGCGGGAGACGTCCCGATGATCCCCGCCGACGCCGAGCGCTCCCGCTCGTACATCGAGCGGTGGGTCTCGGAGATCCTGCGGGCCGGCGCGATGCCGATCTGCATCGGCGGGGACCACTCGATCCCCATCCCCATCGGGCGCGCCATCTCCGAGCACGTGACCGGCCGGTTCGGGTACATCCACTTCGACGCCCACATCGACTGTCAGCCGAACTTCGCCGGCGAGCGGTTCACGAACTGGTCCCACGTGGCGCGGATGATCGAGCTGCCGAACGTGGACCCGCGCAACGTGGCGATCGTGGGGGCGCGCGGTGCGCTGAACCCGCCCGAGCAGTGGGACTTCGTGGAGGAGCACGGGATCCGCGTGTACCGGATGCGCGAGATCCAGGAGCGGGGCATCGAGGAGGTCGTGCGCGAGGCCCTCGACCTCGTCACCGACGGCACCGACGCCTTCTACTGCAGCCTCGACTCCGACGTGGTGGACGCCTCGGCCATGCCGGGGACCGACGCGCCGGAGCCGGGCGGGCTCCTCTCCACGGAGATGCTCCGGGCCTGCGAGCTGATCGGGGCGCGCCGGCCGATCGCGCTCGACCTCGTCGAGCTGATCCCGGCCTACGACAACCCGGCCCAGATCTCGCTGCGCCTCGCGGGGTACATGATCCTCCACGTCCTCGGAGGGTGGGCGACGGGTGGCGAACGGATCAGGGGCTGACGCCCGGCAGGACGCGGGCCGCGTGATCCGCGATCTCGCCGCACGTCGCGACCCACACGTCGCCGCGGTCGAGGATGCGGTCCAGGAGCGCGCCGAGCGCCCGGGCTCGGGCGGGGCGTCCGGAGAGGAAGGGGTGCATCGTAAGCACGGCGCAGCCCCCGACCTCGGCGAGGGCGTCGATCTCCTCCCACCATGCCTCGAGCACCTCGCTCGGGCGTGCGATGACGCCGGAGCCGGTGATCTCGGGCCAGAACGCGTAGCGCTCCCAGTCGTCGAAGGCCCACGAGACGGGGATCTCGACGATGCCGCCGACCCGGTAGGGCGCGTCGCGCTCGAACAGGCTGGAGTCGTAGGCGAACCCGAGCTCCTCGAGGAGCGCGAGCGTGTGGGCGCCCAGCTCCCACCACGGCGCCCGGTAGCCGCGGGGGCGGACGCCGGCCGCGCGCTCGAGGGCGTCGAGGCCACGGCGGAGGATCTCGAGCTCCTCCTCGCGCGAGCGGCCGAGGAGCGACTCATGCTCGAACCCGTGGTGGCCGATCTCGTGCCCGGCCTCGGCGATCGCCCGCACCGCGTCGGGGTGGCGCTCGGCGGTCGCGCCGGGGACGAAGAAGGTGGCGCGCAGGTCGCGCTCGGCGAGGAGCGCGAGGAGGCGGGGGACGCCGGTGACCGGTCCGTACCGCTGGTGGGACATGAGGCTCGGGCGCTCGGCGAGGGCGGGGTCGATGGCGAGCATGACCGACTCGGCGTCCACGTCGAACGTGACGGCGACAGCGGCGCGGCGCCCTTCCGGCCAGGGGAAGGGGGCGGTCACGGCCGAGGGCCCGGGTCGGTCACGCCGGCGTTTCTACCCGCTCGCCGCGGCAGCGACAACCCGGCCGGTCGGGCCGGCGGGCTAGGATGCCGTTGCAGGCTCGGGCGCGGAGCCCGACCCGGCGGAAGGAGGAGGAGATGACGAAGGCCCCCGACCGCGTCCGCGAGCTCATGACGGTCGGCGTCGTGACCGTGACCCCCGAGGACACCGTGGAGACGGCGCTCCGCCGCATGATCGACCACGACATCGGCGCCGTCGTGGTGGTGGAGGGCGAGTCGCCGGTCGGCGTGTTCACCGAGCGCGACGTCACGCGGCGTGTGCTCACCGACCCGGATCTCCTCGCGCGCCCCGTGCGGGAGGTGATGTCGGCCCCGGTCGTCACCACCGAGCCGGACGCGGAGATCGTCTTCGTGTTCGAGACGATGAACGAGCGGAAGATCCGGCGGCTGCCGGTCGTGGAGGGCGGGCGGCTCGTCGGCATCCTGACCGAGCGCGATCTCCTGCGCTGGGTCGACGCGGTCGCCCACGAGTGAGGATGGTCGCCGCGGACGCGTTCGCGCTCGCGACGGAGGTGGTGCGGGCCGCCGCCGAGCGGGGCATCCCGCTCCGGCTGCTCGGGGGCCAGGCCGTGCGTCTGCTTACCCCCGACTTCCCGCCCAGGGAGCGGGCCGGTCAGGACCTCGACCTCGCGTCGGTCTCCTCGGCCAAGGGCCGGGTCGAGGCCTTCCTCGCCGAGCTCGGCTTCGAGGGCGACCGCCGGTTCAACGCGCTCCACGGCCACAAGCAGCTCTACTTCGTGGGTCCCGGCGGCGGGCCGGTGGCCGACGTGTCCTTGGAACGCCTCCAGATGTGCCACGTGCTCGAGTTCCGAGACCGGATCGACCGCATGCCCTACACCCTGGACGTCGCCGACCTGCTGCTGTCCAAGCTCCAGGTGGTGCAGCTGAACGAGAAGGACGTCCACGACGTCTGCTACCTCCTCGCGGCCTTCCCCGTCCGCGAGGGGGATGAGCCGGGGACGATCGGCCTCGACCGGGTCGGGCGCCTCGTGGCCGACGACTGGGGCTGGTGGCGCACGGTGACCGGGAACCTGGACCGGGTGGCCGAGCTGCTCCGGGGCGAGCTCGCCCGCCTCGTGCCGCCCGGCGCGCCCTTCGACCCCGTCGAGCAGGCCCTCGCGCTCCGGCGCCACGTCGACGCCGTCCCGAAGACCATCCGCTGGAAGATCCGGGCCCGGGTCGGCGAGCGCGTCCGCTGGTACGAGCTCCCCGAGGAGGTCGAGCACTGAGGCCGTCGTGGTCCGGCCTCAGAGGTGCCGTCGGATCCGCTCCTCGATGAGCTCGTTGAACCGCTCAGTGAGGTGACCGAACAGGGAACCGTGACCCGCGCCTCGGACGAGCTCGAACGTGGCGTCGGGCGCCAGCTCCGCCACCGACCGCTGGAGCGAGGGCGGCACCTCGACGTCCTCGGAGCCGGCGAGCACGTGCAGCGGCACCCGGCAGCTCCGGAGCTCCTCGCGCTGATCGTTCCGCAGGCAGAGCTCCCACTGCGCGATGAGGGAGCGCTCGTTGTCGCCGCTCCCCATCCATGCGAGGAGATCCTCCCGGACCCGCGTCCAGGTCTCGGCGTCGTCCAGGGCGCTCGCCGGGTAGAGCATGGCGGCGTAGTGGGTGACGCCGATCGTGCCGTCGAGGCGCCCTCCGGCCCGGCGGAACGCGATCTCGGCCTCGTGGTAGTCCCGCACCCACCCCGCGGGGGTGTTCGGGTACGTCCCGATGAGGACGGCGCACCGCAGGAGGTCCGGGCGCTCGACGGCGACCTGCTGGGCGACGATCCCGCCCATGGAGTGGCCGACGAGCGCGACGGGAGGCTCGCAGATCGCCTCGATCAACCCGACGACGTCGCTCGCGAGGTCGGAGGCCGTCCACGGCGGGTCGGGCGCGACGGTCTCTCCCACCCCGCGGTTGTCGAAGGTGATGCAGCGGAAGCCGGCGGCCGTGAAGTGCGGGACCTGGTAGCGGTGCCAACGCGAGCCGGTGTCACCGCCCCCGGCGATGAAGACGAGGTCCGGGCCCGAGCCGAACGTCTCGAAGGCGATCGTCGTGCGCCCGACGCGGACCGTCGGCACGTCACTCCCCCCTGCGGTGGCGGTAGAACTCGACCTCGGCGGGCGGCAGCGGCGTGTTCCCCATGATGAGGTCGGCCGCCTTCTCCGCCACCATCATCACCGGGGCGTAGATGTTCGCGTTGGTCACGTAGGGGAAGACCGAGGCGTCCACGATGCGCAGGCCCTCGAGCCCGTGGACCTTCATCGAGGTGGGGTCGACCACGGACATCTCGTCGATCCCCATCCGACAGGTGCACGAGGGATGGAGCGCCGTCTCGCCATCGCGCGCCACCCAGTCGAGGATCTCCCCGTCGCTCTCGACGCGAGGGCCGGGCGAGATCTCCCCGCCGTTGAAGGGGTCGAACGCCGGCTGGTTCAGGATGTGCCGCGCGATCCTGATGGCCTCGACCCACTCGCGCCGATCCTTGGCGGTCGACAGGTAGTTGAAGAGCAGCCGCGGCTTCACCCGGGGGTCGGGGCTCTTGATCTTCACCCACCCGCGGGCGTCGGAGTACATCGGGCCGATGTGGACCTGGTAACCGTGGTCGCCGGCCGGCGACGATCCGTCGTAGCGGACCGCGATGGGGAGGAAGTGGAACATGAGGTTCGGGTAGTCGACCTCGTCGTTGGAGCGGACGAACCCGCCGGCCTCGAAGTGGTTCGTGGCACCGGGGCCGGTTCGGAACAGGAGCCACTGCAGGGCCACGAGGGGCCGCCACCGCCACCGCAGGTACGGCGCGACGGAGACCGGCTGCGTGCAGCGGTACTGCACGTAGACCTCGAGGTGGTCCTGGAGGTTCTCGCCCACGCCCGGGAGGTGGTGGACGACCTCGACCCCGAGGGCCCGCAGCTCGTCGGCGTTCCCGACCCCGGAGACCTGGAGGACCTGGGGCGTGTTGATCGCCCCGCCGCAGAGGATCACCTCCCCCGCGGTCACCCGCTCCGCCCCGCCGCGGCCGCGGACGTACTCCACCCCGACGGCCCGGGTGCCGCGGAAGAGCACGCGCGTGACGAAGGCGCGGGTGCGGACCTCCAGGTTCGGTCGCCCCATGACGGGGTGGAGGTAGGCGCGGGCCGCGGAGAGCCGGCGGCCGCGGTGGATGGTGCGGTCGAACGGCGCGAAGCCCTCCTGGCGGTAGCCGTTCACATCGTCGGTGAGCGGGTAGCCGGCCTGCTGGACGGCCTCGAAGAAGGCGCCGAACAGCGGGTTCGTGGCCGGTCCGCGCTCGAGGACGAGGGGGCCCGAGCGTCCGCGGAACGGGTCCTCCGGCGAGGCCGCGAGGCAGTTCTCCATCCGCTTGAAGTAGGGCAGGCAGTGGGCGTAGTCCCAGGTCTCCATGCCCGGGTCCGAGGCCCAGCGCTCGTAGTCCATCGGGTTGCCGCGCTGGAAGATCATCCCGTTGATCGAGCTCGAACCCCCGAGGACCTTCCCCCGCGCGTGGTAGATGCGGCGCCCGCCCATGTGCGGCTCCGGCTCGGACTCGTAGCGCCAGTCGTAGAAGCGGCTCCCGATGGGGAACGCGAGGGCGGCCGGCATGTGGATGAAGAGATCGAAGAGGTAGTCGGGGCGCCCCGCCTCGAGGACGAGGACCCGGGTTCCCGGGTCGGCGGAGAGCCGGTTCGCGAGGCAGCTCCCAGCGGAGCCGCCGCCCACGATGACGACGTCGTAGTGGCGCGAGCCCATCGTGGCCGCGAGTCTGCGCCATCAGGTCGCGGCCGGTGCGCCGATGGTTGCGGGCTCCGCAACCATCGGGTTGTCGGCGCCCCGCGGCGTCGCCCATGCTCCGGCGGTCGTCGAGGGTCAGGGAGCGGGCAGCGGGGAGCGGTCACGCGGTGGGGGGATCGGAGATGACGGTCTCGTGCCGGGACGTGTGGAAGGTGTACGGCCCGAGGCCGGAGCGGATCGTCGGCTCGCCCCAGGCCGACCTGCCTCGGAGCGAGCTCCTGGCGAGGACGGGCTGCGTCGCCGCCGTACGCGGCGTCTCGTTCGACGTCGCCCCGGGCGAGGTGTTCGTGGTCATGGGCCTGTCCGGATCCGGCAAGTCGACCCTCGTGCGCATGCTGAACCGGCTCCATGAGCCCACGGCCGGCACGATCCTCATCGACGGCGAGGACATCGGCGCCCTCGACGCCGATCGCCTGCGCGAGCTGCGTCGGCGCCGCGTGAGCATGGTGTTCCAGCACTTCGGGCTGCTCCCGCACCGGAGGATCGTCGACAACGTGGCCTTCGGCCTGGAGATCCAGGGCGTGGATCGGACCGAGCGGCTCCGCCGCGCCCACGAGGTCCTCGAGGTCGTGGGTCTTGAGGGCTGGGCCGATGCGTTCCCCGAGGAGCTCTCCGGAGGGATGCAGCAGCGCGTCGGGCTCGCCCGGGCCCTCGCGACCGACCCCGAGATCATGCTCTTCGACGAGCCCTTCAGCGCCCTCGACCCCCTCATCCGTCGGGACATGCAGGACGAGGTGCTGCGCCTGCAGCGGGAGCTGCGCAAGACGATGATCTTCATCACCCACGACCTCATGGAGGCGCTGAAGCTCGGCGATCGGATCGCCGTCATGAAGGACGGGCGCTTCGTCCAGGTCGGGACCCCGGAGGAGGTCGTGATCCGTCCGGCCGACGCCTACGTCGCGGACTTCACCCGGGACGTCCCGCGCTCGCACGTGCTCCGCGCGCGCTCGGTGATGCAGCCGCCGAACGGCGCCCATGCGTTCGCGGGGGACGTCTCCCCGGAGACCCTCCTCGTCGACCTCCTGCCGATCCTCGCGCGGAGCGAGGCGCCGCTGCGGGTGGTCGAGGACGGCCGCGCGATCGGCGTCGTGGACCGGGCGGCCGTGCTCGCGGCGATGGTCGAGGACGCGGGCTGATGCAGGAGCGCCTGGGTGGATCCCCCCGCGCCGCGGCGCTGCCCGGCAGGCCCGTCGCGGCGCCCGGGCAACACGCCTGGGCCCGGCGGGCGGCGTGGGTCCTCGGCCTCGGGGCCGCCGTGGCGCTCGGCCTGCGGCTCGCGGGGGGGTTCCCCGAGCGGTGGGTCGTCGACCTGGCGAGGAGCTTCAACGCATTCCAGGACTGGGTCATCACGAACCAGCGCACGCACCCCGTCTTCCGGTACGGGCTCGTGCCCCTCAAGGACCTCGTGAACGGGTCCTTCGACGCGATCGTGCGCCTGCTCTCGCGGATGACGTGGTTCGGCCTGATCGCGACGCTCTCCCTGATCTCGGGGGCGGCCGCGGGATGGCGCAAGGGCGTGCTCGCCGCCGTGGGGTTCGGCTCGATGGCGCTCCTCGGCCTGTGGCCGGAGAGCGTGGAGACGCTCGCGCTCATGGTGATGGCGGTCGTGGCCGCCCTCGCCGTCGGGATCCCCCTCGGGATCGTGGCCGGCCGGCGCCCGGTCGTGGACCGTCTCCTCCGCCCGGTGCTCGATGGGATGCAGACGATCCCCGCCTTCTCGTACCTCGTCCCGCTCGTGCTCCTGTTCTCGATCGGGACCACGACGGCGCTCATCGCCACGATCGTGTTCGCCCTGCCCCCCGCGATCCGGCTCACGAGCCTCGGCGTGCGGCTGGTCTCGCGGGGCGCGATCGAGGTGGCCGAGTCCTTCGGCTCGACCCGACGGCAGCTGCTGTGGAAGGTGCAGCTACCGCTGGCGAAGCCCCACATCATGCTGGGGGTCAACCAGACGATCATGATGGCCCTCGGGATGGTCGTGATCGCGGCCTCGGTGGGGTTCCGCGGTCTCGGTCGGGTCGTCTACAACGCCCTCCAGCGCCGCGACGTCGGCGAGGCGCTCGCCGGCGGGATCGCCATCGTCGTGCTCGCCGTCGTCCTCGACCGCGTGACGATGGGGTGGAGCGAGCGCGACCGGCGTCAGCGGGGCGTCGGATCGCCGCGGCTCGGTCGGTGGACCCTCTCGCGGCGGGCGGTCTGGGCGGCCGCCGTCGCGGGCGCGGTCCTCGCCGTCGTCGTGGGGCGGGAGGTGCTGCGGCAGCAGGACTTCCCGACCACGTGGGCGCTCTCCATCTCCGAGCCGGTGAACCGCGCGGTGGCCTGGCTCACCCTCCACGTGAGCGACGTCACCGAGGCCATGACGGGCTCGATGATCCGCTTCGGCCTCGATCCGCTGCGGGATCTCCTCCTCGGGGTGCCGTGGTGGATGGTGGCCGGCGGGGCGGCGCTCGCCGCGTGGAAGGTCTCGCGCCGGCCGGGCCTGCCGATCCTCGCCTTCACGTGCGTCGCGGGGGTCGGGCTGGTCGGCATGTGGGAGATCTCGATGGACACGCTGAGCCAGGTGGTCGTCGCCGTGGCCTCCTCCGTCGTGCTCGCGATCCCCATCGGGGTCTGGTCCGCGTGGGACGACCGCGTGCGACGGGCGCTGCGCCCGATCCTCGACGCGATGCAGACGATGCCGCAGTTCGTGTACCTCGTGCCGGTCGTGGCCCTGTTCGGCGTGGGGCGGGTGCCGGGGGTGATCGCCGCCCTCGTCTACGCGCTGCCGCCCGGGATCCGTCTCACCGACACGGGGATCCGTCAGGTGCCCCGGGAGACGGTCGAGGCGGCGCTCGCGTTCGGCTCCACCCGGTGGCAGGTGCTGACGAAGGTCCAGCTCCCGCTGGCGCGGCCCTCGATCCTGCTCGGGGTGAACCAGACCGTGATGATGGTGCTCTCCGTCGTGATCATCGCGGGCCTCGTCGGCGGCGGCGGACTCGGCTACGAGGTGATCCAGGGGCTGTCGCACGACCCCGGTCGCGGCATGGTGGCGGGGATCTGCATCCTGCTCCTCGCGATCGTGATCGACCGGATCACGCAGATGATGGGGCGGGTCCGGGGAGCCGCGCCCGCCGCAGGGGCGTCGGTGTGAGGACCGACCGGAAGGAAAGGGGGGAGCGCATGCGCGAGGTGAGATTGGGACGATGGATCCGGCTCGGCCTGTTGGTCGCGCTGGTCGCGCTGGTCGCGGCGGCGTGCAGCGACGTCGAGGGCGGGTCGTCCGGTGGGGGGGCGACCGGCCCGACGGCCGACACGCAGGTGCCGGACAACCGGGACGTCACGATCACGATCGCGGTGAGCCCATGGGACGGCTCCGCGGCGAACGCGAACGTGGCCAAGGTCCTGCTCGAGGACGAGCTCGGCTACACGGTGGAGCTGGTGGAGATCGACGAGTTCGCCCAGTTCCCGGCGCTCGCCAACGGCGACCTGGATGCGACGCTCGAGGTATGGCCGTCGGGTCACGGGAAGGACTACAAGAAGTACATCGAGTCGGGCAACGGCGTCGTGGACGGCGGCGAGCTCGGGGTCGTCGGCCAGATCGGGTGGTGGGTCCCGACCTACCTCGTCGAGGAGAACCCCGACCTCGCTACGTGGGAGGGTCTGAAGGGGAACGAGGACCTGTTCCGCACCGCCGAGTCGGGCGACGCCGGGCAGATCCTCGACGGCGACCCGAGCTACGTGACCTTCGACCAGGCCATCGCCGACAACCTGGGTCTGAACTTCAAGGTGGTGTACGCGGGCTCCGAGGCCGCCGAGCTCGCGGCCCTCGACGCCGCGTACCAGAAGCAGGAGCCGATCCTCTTCTACTTCTGGACCCCGCACTGGGCGCACGCGCAGTACGACCTCACGATGATCGAGCTGCCGGAGGTCACCCCCGAGTGCGAGGACGCGGCGGTGAACGATCCCGACGCCTACGCCTGCGGATACCCGGAGGACGTCCTGTACAAGGCGTTCCACGAGGGGCTGCAGGAGAAGGCGCCGGCCGCGTTCGCGTTCCTCTCGGCGATGCGCTACACGAACGAGGACCAGAACTCCATCGCCCTCGAGATCCACAACGGGACCGACCCGGTGGAGGCGGCGCGCGCCTGGGTCGAGGCCAACCAGGACGTCTGGCAGCCGTGGGTCGACGCGGGTCTCGCCGCGTCGTAGTCCGGGAAGGAGGACGAGCGGTGGGCGAGCGCGTGCGCATGTGGATCGGCGGCCGGTGGGTCGACGCCGAGGGGACGTTCGAGGCCACGAGCCCCTCGACCGGCGAGCTGATCGGCGAGGTCGCCGAGGGTTCCCGCGAGGACGCCCGCCGCGCCATCGCCGCGGCGAGGGCGGCCCAGCCGGGCTGGGCCGCCCTCTCGGCCTTCGACCGGGCCCGCGCGATGCGGCGGGTGGCGGAGGCGATCGAGGACCGGGCGGAGGAGCTCGCCCGCACGCTCTCGCTCGACCAGGGCAAGCCCCTCCGCGCCGAGGCCGAGGACGAGGTGGCCGAGCTCGTCGCGTACTTCGAGATGGCCGCCGCGGACGCGACCCGGATGGAGGGG
>SIRV01000136.1 GCA_004366195.1 Actinomycetota bacterium | reverse complement strand
TCCGGGACGGCGTACAGCTTCCCGTCCACGTAGTGCATCTCCGGCATCCGCACGGCGGGGAAGAAGTCGTCCCAGGGGAAGTCGTCCGGGTTCAGCTCCGCGAGCCACCCGGCCTCGGCCACGCGGGGGACATCCACCGAGTCCACCACGAACACGTCCCAGTCGCCGGGCTGGGACTGCTCGAGGATCCCGAGGGCGACGCCGGTCCCCTCGTAGTCCTTCACGTTGACCTTGACGCCGTTGGCCTCCTCGAAGGGGCGGAGCAGCTCCGGGTCGGTGTGGTCGCACCACACGAGCGCGTTCAGCTCGGTCGTGCCCCCACCGCCATCGCCGCCCCCTCCGCAGGCGACGCCCACGAGCGCGAGCGCGCTCGCCACCGCGACCACGATCGTCCGACGCATCCGTCCTCCCTCCGTCACGTGGGGCCATACGTACGTCACGGCCGGGCGCCCGGTCAATCGGCCGCGAACACGAAACCCGTCCGGGGGTTCGTGTTGGCGGCCAAGGTTACCGGTCGGCGGCGTCGGTGCCCAGGACGTCGAGGGCCCGCAGGGCGAGCCAGAGCTCGGCGAGGTCGCCGGTCCTGCTGAGGCTCCGACCCGTCAGCTGCTCGACGCGCTTCAGCCGGTAGGCGAGGGTGTGCTTGTGGACGAGCAGCCGGCGGGCGGCCTGCTCGGTGCGGCGGTCGTGCTCGAGCCAGACCCGGAGCGATCGGACGAGCTCGCCGCCCCGACGTCGGTCGGCCTCGAGCACCGGCCCCAGGACCCGCCGCACCACCGCCTCGAGGGCGGCCGGCTCCGTCGGGAGCCAGGCGCTCTCCGCGCGCTCGGGGAAGCGCGCCACGCGCTCGGACCGGTCCCGGGCACGGGCGAGGGCCCAGAGCGCCTGCCGCCTCGCCTCGGCCAGCCCGTCGTCGACCCGGAACGGGCGGCTGAGCCCCACGGCAGAGCCGTCCAGGGCGGGCAGGGCCGCCTCGGCGGCGTCGGCCCGGAGCAGGAGGTAGACCTCCCGCTGGGGCAGGAGCAGGTGGGGGATGCCGCGCTCGGCGAGCCCCCGATGGATCGCGGTGTCGTCCGTCCCCGACTCGACGGCCGCCAGCACGAGCTCTCGCTCGGGGTCGAGCCCGGCGAACGCGAGCCGGGTGCGGGCGGCCGAGGGGTCGATCGCTCCGGCCAGGAGCTCGGCCAGCGTCTCGGCCCCGACGCGCCGGAGCACCTCGCGCTCGCGCTCGCGGTTGGCGAGCTCCAGGGCGACCACCGTGGCGATGTGCTGGACGGCGGTGAGCCCGGCGGGCTCGGCGTCCTCGCGCTCCAGGGCGACGAGCAGGCCGGCGGTGCGCTCGGCGAGGGGGATGGTGACGATGTAGCCGCCGGGGATGCCGGGGGGCTGCCCGCGGCGGCGCGGGAGGTGTCGCCGGACCACCCCCTCCGGCGGGGCCGGCACTCCCTCCAGGATGGGGTGACCCGCCGGCGAGCACAGGTGGAGCCGGTAGCCCGCCAGGTCCTCCATCCGCCGGAGCAGCTCGGGGAAGGGCACCCCCTCGGCCGTCGCGGCGCGGAGGGTGTCGAAGATGCCGAGGTGCGTGACCAGCCGCCGCTGCGCCCCCTCGGTGTTCGCGGCGGCCACGGTCCGCGCCAAGGCGACGAACGGAACCTCGATCGAGACCTCGACCACGGGGAAGGCGGTGCGGTCCGCCGCCTCTCGGAGCTCGTCGGTGAGGGGCGGCGCGAGGAGATCCTGGGAGACGGCGAGGCCCGCGATCTGGGCCGTCGCCATCCGCTCGATGTAGGCGCGCTGGCGCTCGGGCTCGGGCGGCACGCCCAGCCCGGTGGTCATCACGAGCTCCCAGCCCTCGAGCCAGGGCACCGGGTCCTCGAGCTCGCACACGTGGGCCCAGCGCACCGGTCGGTCGAGCCCCGAGGCCCCGGCCACGAGGGTGAGGCCGAGGTGCGGCATGGCGAGGAGGTCGCGCATCGTGACCGGCGCCAGGGGTCCGCGCTCCGGCTGGGCGGCGGTCGCCATGGGCGGCAGTGTGCGATAGGGGCCGGCTCGGTGTCGACCCGGGGTGCTGCTCGCGTAGGCTTCCTTCACCGTGGGCGAGCTGCTCGACGAGCGGATGATGACCCTCGCGCTGGAGGACGCGCGCGACGCAGCGGAGGCGGGGGACGTGCCGGTGGGGGCGGTCGTCGCGAAGGGCGAGCGGGTGCTCGGCCGAGCTGGCAACGCGCGCGAGCGCGAGCAGGACCCGACGGCCCACGCCGAGATCCTCGCCCTCCGACAGGCCGCGGCGGCCCTCGGCTCCTGGCACCTCGAGGGGTGCACGATCTACGTGACCCTGGAGCCCTGCGCGATGTGCTCGGGGGCGCTCGTGCTCGCCCGTGTGGATCGGCTCGTCTACGGGGCCGCGGATCCCAAGGCCGGTTTCGCGGGCTCCCTCGGCAACCTGGTGCAGGATCCCCGCTTGAACCACCGCGTCGAGATCACCGCCGGGGTCCTCGAGGAGGAGTGCGCGGAGGTGCTCCGCGCCTTCTTCCGCGAGCGCCGCTGAACGGCGGCATCGGACGTTCGGGCCCACGAGCGGCTCGGCAGGGACGAGGGGATCCGCTGCTACACTCGCCGACGGAGGCGTGCCGGAGCGGACGAACGGGACCGCCTCGAAAGCGGTTAGGGCCTTGACCGGCTCTCGCGTGTTCGAATCACGCCGCCTCCGCCACCTCGGGCGACCCGGGCGCACGAGGCCCGGGTCGTTCCGCTCTCGGGTCTACGTTGGGCGTCATGGAGGCCCGACGGGTCGGTGTGCGCGAGCTGCGGCAGAACCTCAGTCGGTACCTGCGGCGGGTGGAGCGCGGCGAACGGCTGGAGGTCACCGAACGCGGACGGCCGGTGGCCGTGCTCGCGCCGCTCGGCGAGCCGGGGAGCCCGCTCGACCGGCTGGTGGCCGCCGGGCGGGTGCGCGCCCCGCAGGGCGATCTGCCGGAGCTGCTCCCGCCGCGGGGTCGGCCCTCGACCCGCCTGAGCGCGGCGCTCGCCGCCGAGCGCGAGGAGCGTCTCGCGTAGCGTGCTCTACCTGGACGCCTCGGCCATCGTGAAGCTCGTGGTGCGTGAGCGGGAAACCCACGCCCTCGTCGCGGCGATCCGAGGACCCCGAGACCGTCTCGAGCGCGCTCGCGTGGGCGGAGGTCGTTCGCGCCGCGGGGCTCGAGGTCCTCGCGCCCGGCGCCAAGCCCTCAGCCCTCGGCCGAGAACGCGATCTCGCCGCCGAGCAGCGTCATCCACACCGGGATGTCGGGGATCGCCTCCGGCGGCTCGCCGAACGGATCGCGGTCCAGGACGACGAGGTCGGCGAGCTTGCCGGGCTCGATGGAGCCGAGCCGGTCCTCGGCGCCGATCGCGAAGGCCGCCTCGATCGTGTGGGCGCGGATCGCCTCCTCCACCGTGAGGGCCTGGTCGGCGCCGATCTCGCGACCCGCGAGCGTCCTCCGTGAGGCGGCCGCCGCGATCGTGTCGAGCGGCCGGTAGGAGGCGACGTCGGCGTCGCTGCTCAGCACCACGCGGATCCCGAGCTCGAGCTCCTCACGGAGCGGCTGCAGCCGGTGGGCGCGCTCGCCGAGTCGCCGCAGGAACTCGTCCCCGCTGTCCACGAGGTACCGGGGCTGGTTGACGGTGACGACGCCGAGGGCCGCCATCCGCCGGAGCTGCTCGGGCGTGGGGTACCCGGCGTGCTCGATGCGGAACCTGGGGTCCTCGCGCGGGTGCGCCCGCTGCGCCGCCTCGAACGCGCCGACCACGACCCCCATCGCCCGGTCGCCCTGGGTGTGGACGCCCACGCGCCAGCCGAGCGCATGGGCACGCACGATGAGCCGCTCGAGCTCCTCCGGCTCGTGGTAGAGGGACCCGGGGAACTCGCCGCGCTCGCCGTAGGGCTCGGTGAACGCGGCCGTCCCGCCGATCAGCGAGCCGTCGGCGTAGAGCTTCATCGGACCGATCCACAGGCGGTCGTCGCCGAAGGGGCCGGCGAGCCCGATCGCCGCGTACGTCTCGAGCTGGTGCGAGAGGGGCATGCACACCGTCCGCACCGGCAGGCGGCCGAGCTGCCGGGCCTCGCGGTAGGCGCCGAGCTCGCGCACCGTCACCTGGGCGTCGCACACCGTGGTGAGCCCGGCCGCGAGGTACGCGCGCCCCGCCCGCTCCACCGCCTCGACGAGCTCCTCCAGGGGCGCCGCGGTGTGGAAGTTCGGCCCGTGCGAGCCGATGTCCACGGCGACCGGCTGCACGAGCTGGCACGCGGCGTCCAGGCACAGCCCGGTGATGCGTCCGCGCTCGTCACGGACGAGGCGACCGCCCTCGGGGTCCGGCGTGTCCTCGTCCACGCCCGCCGCCTCGAGCACCCGGCTGTTCACGAGCACGTGGTGGCCGGAGACGTGCAGGACGGCGACGGGATGCTCCGGCGCGGCGCGGTCGAGGTCCCATCGCGTCGGCTCCCGCTCGTACTTCGCGTGGTCGAACCCGAAGGCCCGGACCCACGCGCCGGCGGGCGTTCGGGCGGCCGCCTCGGCCACCCTGGCGACGAGGTCCTCCACGCTCGCCACGCCGGGATACCGGACGTCCGTCCAGCCGAGGGACTCGCCGGTCGCGAGGAAGTGGTTGTGGGCGTCGATGAACCCGGGAAGGACGGTGCGGCCGCCGAGGTCGAGCCGCTCCGCGTCGGGGAGCGCGCGGAGCACCTCCTCGTCGGAGCCCACGACCGCGATCCGCTCCCCGGCGATGCCCACCGCGCTGGCGCGGGTCCCCCGCTCATCCGCCGTGACCACGCGCGCGTTGACGAGCGCGAGCGCCTTCCCCATCCCTGCGGCCCTCATCGGTCCCTCCGTGCGTCCGCCTCGCGGCGCAGCCTATCCGCCCTGCGGGAGCGGCGGCGGTGGTGTAGAAACGGAACCGATGGCCGCCGGCGTCGCCGTGGTCGGCGTGGGGTGCGCGGGCTTCGCCCCGCACCTCGCGGG
>SIRV01000135.1 GCA_004366195.1 Actinomycetota bacterium | reverse complement strand
CGAGGGAGGCGAGAACTCCTGGTTGTACGTGATCCGCCTGAACCGGGGCTACGACCGGGACGGGCTCGTCACCGTGGATCCCGAGGTGGTGTTCACCGCGCCGGGGTTCGACGACGCGCTGATGGCCGCCCTGCCCGACACCGACGTCTCGATCGAGGGCTCCGTCGCGGAGCGGGACGGGATCGTCTACTTCGCCAACTCCGGCGGGCTGGTCCAGGGCTGGGACGTCTCACGGATCCTGGCCGGCCGCGGCGACCGGGCGCGGCGGGTGTTCCGCTTCTGGACCGGGGACGACACCGACGCCACCGTCGTCATCGACGAGGAGGGGTACCTGTACGTGGCCAGCGAGCTCCAGCGGTTCAACGCGCGCTCGGCCGAGGTGGGCCAGGTGATGAAGCTCGATCCCAGCCGGCCGCGCGACCCGCTGGTGTGGGGCTTCCCCGTGCCCGAGCGCGGGGCGGACGGCCTCGGCGGGGTGTGGGCCACCCCGGCGCTGTACGGGGACATGCTCTACGTGGCCACGAACGCGGGAGACCTCATCGCGATCGACCGCGAGACCGGCGAGGAGGCGTGGCGCATCCACTTGGTGGGACCGACCTGGTCCTCGCCGGTGCCGGTGGACGGGGTGCTGCTCCAGGGCGATTGCGGCGGAACGCTCCACGCGTTCGACCTCTCCGGCGACCCGCACCGGGAGCCGCGCGAGCTGTGGGCGGTGCGCGTCGGCGGGTGCATCGAGGCCACGCCCTCGGTCTGGCGGGGCCGGATCTACGTCGGCTCGCGGGACGGCGGGCTCTACGCGCTCGGGCGAGCGTGAGCCCCGCGCGGGCGCTCAGCCCGCGAACGCCCGGAAGTAGCGGACGGCCTGCTCGAACTCGGGCAGGCTGCGGAGATCGGCCGTGCGCCAGGCGACGAGCGCGACGAGGACGACGGCGAGGCCGAGGAACCCGGCGACGGCGACGGCCAGCCGTTGGCGGCGGTCGCCCCAGCCCTCGGCGACGGCGCCGGCGGCCAGGCCGGCCAGGAACCCGCCGAGGTGCGCCCGCCAGTCGATGCCGGGGATGGAGAAGGCGAGCAGGAGGTTCAGCAGGAGCAGGGTCGTCGCCCACCGCAGGTTGGCGGCGCCGAGGGCGAGATACCGGCGGCGGTAGTTGTAGGCGACGAACGCGCCGAAGATCCCGAAGATCGCGCCCGAGGCGCCGACCCCGATCGTCCCGGGTGAGCCGAAGGCGTACGACGTCGCGCTGGCGAGCAGGCCGGTGAGGAAGAAGATGGCGACGAACCGCGGGGTCCCGTAGTCCCGTTCGACCATCGTGCCGAACACCCACAGCGCCCACCCGTTGAACAGGATGTGGAAGACGCCCGCGTGGAGGAACATCGCGGTGAGCAGCCGGTAGACCTGGCCGTCGGCGATCAGGAACGGTTGCAGCGCACCGAGCCGCAGGAGCGCGCGCTCGCCGTCGCCGAGGGCGGTGGGGCCGCCGACGGCGAGCTCGATCACGAAGACCGCCACGATCGCCGCGAGGAGCACGCGGGTCGCGGTGACCCTCCGGAGCGCGATCCGCCGCCCCGGCCCGAGGGCGAACTCGCGGCGCGCCCGCTCCACGCACTCCGGGCACTGGTGCCCGACCGGGGCGGGGATCATGCAGGCGGGGCAGATCGGCCGGCCGCAGCGCGTGCAGCGCACGCGCGTCGGCTCGGTGGGGTGCCGGTAGCAGTACTCGACCGCCGGGACCGGTGGCGGCGGGGGGAGCGGCGGGCCCTCGGGGAGATCCATCCGGGTCATCCTACGCGCTCGGGGGCGATGAGCCCTCGGGGGTCGGCGGCGATGAGCCCGCAGGGCGTCGGTGGTGCGCCATGGGTCCCGAGGGCGGCCGGTGGTCGTGGGGGTCCACGTGGACCGTGGCGCCTCGAAGGCGAGGCAGCCGGTGGAGCAGGGCGTGCTCGACCTCCTCGGCGATCCGGTGCCCCTCCTCGACGGTGAGGGTGGGATCGACCTGGATCTCGAGCTCGGCGTTGAGCACGTGCCCCGTCCAGCGCGCCCTCGCCGAGGTGACGTGCTCGACGCCCGGGACGCCGGCCGCCGTCTCCTCCAGCAGGATCACGGTGGCCTCGTCGGTCCCGTCGAGGAGCCGCCGGATCACGCCGCGGGCGGCCTGGACCAGCACGAGGGCGATGGCGAGGGTGATGACGAGGCCCGCGAGCGGGTCGGCGCGCTCGAAGCCGAGGGCGACGCCCGCGGCGCCCGCCAGCACCCCCAGGGAGGTGAGGCCGTCGGCGCGGGCGTGGAGGCCGTCGGCGACGAGGGCCGCGGAGCCGATCCGGCGCCCGACCCGGATCCGGTACCAGGCCACCGCCTCGTTCCCCAGGAACCCCAGAGCGCCCGCCGCGGCCACCCAGGGCAGCTTCTCGATGGGGCGCGGATCGAGCAGGCGCCGGACGGACTCGAGGGCGGCCAGGCAGCCCGAGGCGGCGATCGCCAGAACGATGAGCACGCCGGCCAGGTCCTCGGCCCGGTGGAGCCCGTAGGGATAGCGGCGGCTGGGGGGCCGGCGGCCGAGGACGAAGGCGACCCAGAGCGGCAGGGCGGTGAGGGCGTCGGCCGCGTTGTGGACGGTGTCGGCGAGGAGGGCGACGGAGCCGCTCAGGAGGACGACGACGAGCTGCCCGAGGGTGGTGAGCCCGAGCCCGAGGAGCGAGAGCTTCACCGCCCGGATCCCGCTCCGGCCCCCCTCGAGGAGGTCGGGTGGGTGCTCGTGCGCGTGTGGGTCCACGGTTCGAACGGTATCGCGCTCGGAGCCGGGCGGGGGGCGCCTCAGCGGCCGGGGAGTGCCTCCAGGGCTCGGGCGACCTCGTCCTCGGACCAGAGGCTGCTCCAGCGGTCCACGATCTTCCCGTCGGGTCCGATGAGGAACAGCCACGGCTCGGTGAGGTTGCCGTCCGGCATCTGCAGCCACTCCACGGCGGCCTCGTTCAGCTCCTGGGCCTCGTAGTCCTTCCAGATCTCGACGTGGATGAAGGCCGCGCGGTCGGCGTAGCGGCGCGCCAGGTCCTGGACCATCTCGGTCACCGGCCCGCAGAACTGGCTGACGCAGTAGACGGGGGTCGCGAACACGACGAGCGCCGGACGCCCCTCGCGGATCGCCTCCGCGATGGTGGTGCGGTGGAGCTCGGGGTCGGGGATCTCCCCCTCGGTGACGGCGCGGGAGTCGATGGCGGCCTCCGGTACGCCCTTCGAGCCCAGGGTGAGGTTCTCGGTCCGGGGGGCGGGGTCGCCGGGGGCCGGCAGGGCCGGCTCCTCGCCGACCTGCAAGGCGGCCAGGGCGGTCGTCGGCCCCCTTCCCTCGACGTCCACCGTGACGCGGACCTGCCAGATCCCGGCTCGGTCGAAGGTCACCCCGCTCGCTTCATAGACGCCGCGGGCCTCGGAGGGGAGGGTGATGCGGGGACGGTCGGCATCGGCGGTCTCGGTCCCGTAGGTGGGGATGAACGTGGCGGCGGCGCTGGGGCCGGGCTGGGGCTCGCCCGGTTGCCCCGGTGGGCCGAGGTACTCGAAGGCGAGGTCCGCCGTGCCGTAGCTCACCAGGCGGTTGTCGTTGGTGACGAGGCCGATCGCGACCCGCTGGGGCGCGCCGGTATAGAGGTCGACGCTGGCGACGATGGCGACCACGTCGGAGCGCTGGGGCGTCGGGGTGGTCGGGGCGGGTCCGGTGCCGGAGGTCGTCCCGGCCGAACCCCCGCAGGACGCCGCCACGACGGCCACGGTCATGGCGAGGACGAGGAGGGGGGCGAGGCCGGAGGTCGTCGCGCGCCTGGTCATGAGGCCCCCTCCGCGGGGCAAGCCGGGGGGTCGATCCCGGCGGTCTCGAGCGCGGCCGCCATCGCCCGCTGGAGGCCGCGGACGTCGGGGCCGAGCGCCGCGGCGTCGAGCGGCTCCCGTTCGAGGTCGGCCTCCACCCTCGCCTTGGCGACGAGGAGCGCCGCCGAGGCCCCGCGGTCGCTGGTCGCGAGCTCCTCGGCCAGCTCGTGGAGGGGCTCGTGGATCTCGTCGTGGAAGATGGCCTCGGCCCGGTCGAGGTCGCCGGACGCGACGAGCGCGCGCATCTCACACAGGGCGAGGTAGGCGACGGCCTCGGGATCGAGCTCCGCGTCGGGGGTGGTCTCGGGGCCGGTCGTGGGCTCGGACCCGGAGCCGGCCCCGGGCTCGGGGGAGCCGTGGGAGCCGTGGCCGGAGGGCGAGGAGGTGACGGACGGAGGGGTCGGCGCCGCGGACCTGGTGTCCGTCGGGCCGCTCGAGGTGCCGGCGGCCCCCTCCGGCGCGGCGGCTCGGCCGCAGGCCGTGAGGGCGAGCGCGAGTGCGATGGTTCCGGCGACCGGCGCGGGGCGGGTACGCATGGCCCCATCTTCGCGTGCGTGGGGCCGAGCGTCACGCTGGGCGCGCGGGGATGGGAGGGGATCCTCGCGCGGTGCTGCTCCGGCCGCCTCGGGTCCTTCAACCTGTGGACGACCCGTCCGCGTGCGCTCGCCGCCACACGTCAACGCCTTGACCGTTGCGACCGCGGATGTTCGCGACAAGGGGTTGACGCGTGCCGACGGTGAAGGGTCATGGGTCGTCAACATGTGGATGCCCTCGCCCGACCCCGGCTCGCCCCTGGGCGACCTCCAGCGCCCCCTCCAGCGCCAGGAGCCACGCCTTCCGCCACTCCTGCCCGCCGTACCCCCCGATGCCCCCGCTCGCCGGAACCACCCGGTGGCACGGCACCACGATCGGGACCGGGTTCCCGTGGAGGGCGTTGCCGGCGGCCCGGGCCGCTCGCGGGCTCCCCGCTCGCGCCGCCACGCTCCCGTAGGTGGAGACCACGCCGAAGGGGATCCGGGCCGTCGCCTCGAGCACGCGCCGGAAGAACCCGTCCGGCACGAAGGCCCAGTCGATCGGGAGGTCGAAGCGCCGCAGCCGGCCATCGAAGTACGCGTCGAGCTGGCGGCGGACCCGCTCGGTCCCCCGCGCGTCCTCCAGGATCCGGGGCGAGACGACCGCGGCGACCTCCTCCACCACACGGTCCAGCGTCTCGTCCGGGTAGGCGACGCGGACGAGCCCCGCCGGGGTCACGAAGACCGAGATCCGACCGAGCGGTGAGTCCACGCTCCCGAGCGCCACGCCCACCAGCGCTCCGCCCTTCCGGCTCACGGGCCCCCTCACACGATCGGCCACGGGTAGGGCCGTCCCGGCCCCGGCCCGGGGAACATGCCCTCGGCGAGCAGGTCCGCGACCCGACGCCGGAGCGCTCGCAGCTCGGCCGGGGAGAGCAGGGCCCCGAGATCCTCGACCAGCGGACCACCCTCCAGGAGCCCCCGCAGCCGCTCCAGGTCGGCGCGCGCGTCGGCCGGGATCGGCTCGCCGACGAAGTCCCAGATCACCGTGCGGAGCTTGGGCTCGACGTGGAAGCAGACGCCGTGGTCGACGACGAACAGGCGGCCCTCCTCGTCCTCCAGGCAGTGACCGGACTTGCGGTCGGCGTTGTTGGCGATCACGTCGAACAGCGCCACTCGGCGGAACTCCTCGGCCCGCTCCTCGCGCATCGTCAGGTAGTGCCGCGCCGGGTCGAAGGGGAGGAAGGCCTGGACCGCGCCCTCCCCGAAGGGGCCGTCGCGGAGCACGGTGGGCGGCACGCGGGGCCAGCCCAGCGCCCGCGAGAGCACGTACGCTGCCACCTCGCGCAGGCAGAGCGTCCCCTCCGGGAAGTCCCAGAGCGGCGTCTCGCCGACCCGGGGCTTGTAGACGGCGAGGACCGGCTCGCCGGCGGGCCGGCCACCCGGCCCCCCACCGTCCACCCCGCCGTGGATCCGCGCGAGGAACGTGGCGTTCGAGGAGCGCGGCAGGGGGCCGAGGGGCTCGAGCTCGCCGGTGCGCAGCCGCTCGAGCAGCGCCTCGTCGTCCGGCGCGTTCCTCAGGGTCGGCTCGGCCGGCCGTGGCCGTTCATCGCCGGGCACGTGTGCCCCTCCGGATCCATCGGGTTGCCGCAGAGCGGGCATCGGGGGCGACCTCGGGCCGCCACCGCCGCGCCGTGGCGCGAGAGGGCGAGCATCTGCTCCCGCGTGGCCCACAGCCGGACGCGGGCCGGCTCCGGCCCCGAGGGCTCCTCGCCGGGCATCCCCTCGAGCCCGGTCGGCAGCAGGTCCTCGGCCTCGCCCTCCTCGACCTCGAACCCTGCCCCTCCCTCCTCGAGCTCGCCTTCACGGAGCTCCTCCAGCTCCAGCAGCATCAGGTCCCGGTCCTCGGCGTACCCGATGGCCAGGCGTCCGACGCGCCACTCAGGCTCGAGGGGGGCCTCCAGCTCGAGCTCGTCCTCGCCGGGCCCCGCCCCGGTCTCCTTGCCCACGCGCGCCAGGATCTCGAGGATCGAGGCGGCGAGCAGCTCCACCTGCTCCTTCTCCACGGTGAAGGTGAGCAGGCGACCCCCGGCGCGGGCCTGGAGGAAGAAGGTCCGCTGGCCGGGCTCCCCCACGGCGCCGGCGGTGATCCGTTCGACGGGGCCGAGCTCCATGGCGCTCATCCTCGCACCCTCCGTCTCGTCCGTCCCCGGGGCGGCGTCGGCACCAGCCCTGCGAGGTCGCCCGTGTCGTTCACCCGAAGGACGCGGACCTCGGCGTCGGCGAGGGCGAGGGCCGAGATGGACCCGGGGTCGATCGCCAGGCGCTGGTACAGGTCGAGGGGCACGCCGAGGAGCCCGGCGAGTGCCAGGCGCACGACGTCGGCGTGGGTGACCACGGCCACGATCCCCTCGGGGTGCGCCGCGGCGATGTCCCGGACGGCGTCCATGGCCCTGGCCTGGACCTCGGGGAGGGTCTCGCCTCCGGGGAAGCGCACGGCCGAGGGCGTTCGCTGCACCGCTCGCCAGGCCCGGGTCCGGGCGAGCTGCCGGATGGAGCGCCCCGACCACTCGCCGTAGTTCACCTCGAGGAGGTCTCGGCGGGTGCGGACCGGCAGCCCACGGGCCTTGGCCAAGGGCGCCGCCGTCTCGCGGCACCGCTCGAGGGGGCTCGAGTAGATGGCCTCGATCGGCACGCCCCCGAGGCGCCGGACGAGGGCCTCGGCCTGGGCGCGCCCCCGCTCGGAGAGGTGGACGCCCCGGGCCCATCCGGTGAGGACCTTCCCGGCGGTGGGGGTGTGGCCGTGGCGGATCAGCAGGACGAGGGTCACGCCGGGTAGCCTACGGGGCCGGCTCGCCGTCGGCGAACGCCGGCAGGCGGACCTCGAACGTCGAGCCCCGCCCGAGCTCGCTCCGGACGCGCACGGTGCCGCGGTGGTTCTCGACCACGTGGCGCACGATCGAGAGGCCGAGGCCGGTGCCCCCGGTCTCGCGCGAGCGGGCCCGATCCACCCGGTAGAAGCGCTCGAAGATCCGGTCGAGGTCGCGGCCGGGGATCCCGATCCCCGTATCGGCCACGGTGAGCACGACCTCGCCGTCCTCGGGGCGCACCCGCACGTCCACCCGTCCGCCCGGGCGTGTGTAGCGGATCGCGTTGTCCACGAGGTTGCGCACCATGAGCGCGAGGTCCCGGGCCGAGCCGAGGACGGGCGGTCCGGGCTCGGCCTCCAGCGAGAGGGCGAGCCCGGCCTCCTCGGCGGCGGCGCGGGCGCGCTCGACCTCCTCCCGGGCCACCCGCTCGAGGCGCACCGGTCCGCGCTCGGCGTCGCCGCCGGTCTCCAGCCGGGAGAGGTCGAGGAGGTCCGAGACGATCCGCGAGAGGCGCACGGCCTCGCGCTCGATCTGCTCGGCGAAGCGGGACAGGGCGGCGGGGTCCTCCCTCGCCACCGTGCGGAGCGTCTCCGCCGCGGCGCGGATGGAGGCCACCGGGGTCTTCAGCTCGTGGGAGGCGTTGGCGACGAAGTCGCGGCGGACGGCTTCCAGGCGCCGGGTCTCGGTGATGTCCCGGAGGGCGAGCAGGACCCCGCCGTCGGTGCCGGCGGGCACGGCGTCGGCGCGCACGGTGCGGGCCGGCGCCCCGAGCTCCAGCTCCACCGTCCGCGCCCGTCGATCCGAGGCGGTGGCCGCGGCGGCCTCGCGGAGCGGCAGCGGCAGGAGGGTCTCGACCGGGCCGACGCGACCGAGGATCGCCTCGGCCGTGGGGTTGGACAGCAGGGTGCGTCCCGCGGCGTCGAAGAGGGCGATGCCCATGGGCATGGCGGCGAGGGCGAGCTCGGAGGCTCCGAGCCGCTCCTCGCTCTCGCGCAGGCGCGCGCGGAGATCCCGCGCCGCGCGCTCGGTCTCGGCGACGCGGGCGGCCAGGCGTCGGCGGTCCTGCAGCCAGAGCCCACCGAGCAGAGCGAGGGCGAGGCCGAGGCCCATGAGGAGCGCGTCCACGCCGGCAGTGTAGGCGCGGACCGGGGCGTTCCTCGGGCTCCCGCCCGCGGCTCCCGAGCCGTTCACGCTCCGTTCACCCGCGTGTCCCGGCCGCGACACCCTCGCCCCCTAGCATCCGCCCCAGAGGCCCGAGTGGGCCGCGGAGATGGAACGGAGGAGGGATCGGATGCGGAACGCGCGCAGATGGTTGGGCGCGGTGTCGCTCGGAGCCGCGCTCGCGCTGGCCGCCGCGGTGTGCGGGAACACGGCCGAGGGCAACGGCGGAGGTGGCGGTGGGGCGACCGAGGCGCTGAGCGGCACCGTGACGGGCGACGGCTCGAGCACGGTCTTCCCCATCACCCAGGCCGTGGCCGAGGAGTTCACCGCCGAGCACCCCGACGTGCAGATCTCGGTCGGGATCTCGGGGACCGGCGGAGGGTTCGAGAAGTTCTGCGCCGGCGAGACCGATATCCAGGACGCCTCCCGTCCCATCGAGCAGGAAGAGATCGACCTCTGCAGCCAGAACGGGATCGAGTACGTGGAGCTGCAGGTCGCCGTCGACGGCCTGTCGGTGGTCGTGAACCCGGCGAACGACTGGGCGAGCTGCCTCACGGTGGACCAGCTCAAGGCGATCTGGGAGCCGGGGAGCGAGGTCGACAGCTGGAACGACGTGGACCCCAGCTTCCCCGACCGGCCG
>SIRV01000134.1 GCA_004366195.1 Actinomycetota bacterium | reverse complement strand
GGTGAAGAAGCTCATCGCGGGCCCCGGCGTGTACATCTGCGACGAGTGCATCGACCTCTGCAACGAGATCATCGAGGAGGAGCTCGCCGAGACCTCCGAGCTGAAGCTCGACGAGCTCCCGAAGCCCGCCGAGATCTACGCCTTCCTCGACGAGTACGTGATCGGTCAGGAGCAGGCGAAGAAGGTCCTGTCGGTCGCGGTCTACAACCACTACAAGCGGATCCAGGTCGGCGCGAAGAACGACGACGTCGAGCTGCAGAAGTCGAACATCCTGATCCTCGGGCCGACGGGCTGCGGCAAGACGCTGCTCGCGCAGACCCTGGCGCGTCTGCTGAACGTGCCGTTCGCCATCGCCGACGCCACGGCCCTCACCGAGGCCGGGTACGTCGGCGAGGACGTCGAGAACATCCTGCTGAAGCTGATCCAGGCCGCCGACTACGACGTGAAGAAGGCCGAGACGGGGATCATCTACATCGACGAGGTCGACAAGATCGCCCGCAAGAGCGAGAACCCCTCGATCACCCGGGACGTCTCCGGTGAGGGCGTCCAGCAGGCGCTGCTGAAGATCCTGGAGGGGACCGTCGCCTCGGTCCCGCCCCAGGGCGGGCGCAAGCACCCGCACCAGGAGTTCATCCAGATCGACACGACGAACATCCTGTTCATCTGCGGCGGGGCCTTCGCCGGGCTCGAGAAGATCGTCGAGTCGCCGATCGGAAGCCGGGGTGTCGGCTTCGGCGCCGACGTCCGCAAGGTGGAGGAGAAGGACCTGGGGGCGATCCTCAGCCAGGTGCTCCCCGAGGACCTGCTGAGGTACGGGCTGATCCCGGAGTTCGTCGGGCGGCTCCCGGTCATCACCTACGTCCACAACCTGGACAAGGCCGCCCTGGTGGACATCCTGACCAAGCCGAAGAACGCGCTCGTCAAACAGTACAAGCGCTTCTTCGAGTTCGACGGCGTCGAGCTGGAGTTCACCGAGGAGGCCCTCTCCTCCATCGCGGACCAGGCCATCCTGCGCGGGACCGGCGCCCGCGGCCTGCGGGCCATCATGGAGGAGGTCCTGCTCGGCGTGATGTACGAGCTTCCCTCCCGCCGGGACGTCACGAAGTGCCTGATCGACAAGGACGTCGTGCTCACCGGCGTGAGCCCGACGCTGATCCCGCTCAAGGAGCCGCGCCGGCGCGCTGAGCGCCAGGAGCGTACCGCCTAGCCCCCGGCCCCGGCCGGGCATCCCGTAGACTCGGCGGCATGGTCGAGGTTCCTGCACGGGAGGATCTGCCGCCCCAGTACGACCCGCGGGCGGCCGAGCGACGCTGGTACCCCGTGTGGGTGGAGCGCGGCTACTTCCACGCGAAGGCGCCCACCGACCGGGAGCCTTTCTGCATCGTGCTGCCGCCCCCGAACGTCACGGGGCGGCTCCACATCGGCCACGCCCTGAACGGGACGATCCAGGACGTGCTCGTGCGCCGGGCGCGGATGCAGGGGTACGAGACGCTCTGGGTCCCCGGGACCGACCACGCGGGGATCGCCACCCAGGTCGTCGTGGAGCGCGAGCTCCGCAAGGAGGGCCTGGACCGACGACAGCTCGGTCGCGAGGCGTTCCTGGAGCGGGTGTGGGCCTGGAAGGAGCGGTACGGGGGCGAGATCGTCGAGCAGGTGAAGGCGCTGGGCTGTTCGTGCGACTGGAGCCGGGAGCGCTTCACGATGGACGAGGGTCTCTCGCGCGCGGTGCGGGTGGCGTTCGTCCGGATGTACGAGGACGGGCTCATCTACCGCGGCGAGCGGCTCATCAACTGGTGCCCGACCGACCAGACGGCGCTCTCGGACTCCGAGGTCGAGCACGTGGAGGTGGACGGGGAGCTCGTCACGTTCCGCTACCCCCTCGCCGACGGCTCGGGGTACGTGGCCGTGGCGACGACGCGCGTGGAGACGATGCTCGGCGACACCGGCATCGCCGTGCACCCCGACGACGAGCGGTACCGGGCGCTCGTCGGCAAGCGGGTCCGCCATCCCTTCGACGGGCGCGAGCTGCCGATCGTGGCCGACCCCGCCGTGGATCCCTCCTTCGGGACAGGGGCGGTGAAGGTGACGCCGGCCCACGACCCCACCGACTTCGAGATCGCCGAGCGGACCGGGCTGCCGCTGCGGAACATCCTCGCCGCCGACGCGACGATCGACGGGGACGTCCCCGAGGAGTTCCGGGGCATGGATCGGTACGCGGCCCGGGCCCACGTCCTCGAGCGGCTCCGCGAGCTCGGCCTCGTGGAGCGGGTCGAGCGCCCGTACCGCCACGCGGTCGGGCACTGCTACCGGTGCCGCTCGGAGATCGAGCCGTGGCTCTCGGGCAAGCAGTGGTTCGTCGCGGTCGACCGGCTGAAGGAGGCGGCGCGCGAGGCCGCGAGGGACGGTCGGGTGCGCTTCGTGCCGGAGCGGTGGGCCCGCAACTACGACGAGTGGCTCGCCGGGCTCCGGGATTGGAACATCTCGCGCCAGCTCTGGTGGGGGCACCGGATCCCCGTCTGGTACTGCGCGAACGGGCACGGTTTCGCGGCGACCGAGGACCCGGAGGTCTGCCGGGAGTGCGGGAGCCCCGACATCGAGCAGGACCCGGACGTGCTCGACACGTGGTTCTCGTCGCAGCTCTGGCCGTTCTCCACCCTCGGGTGGCCGGACGACACCGAGGACCTGCGGACCTTCTACCCGACCACGGTGCTCGTGACGGGGTACGAGATCCTCTACCTCTGGGTGGCCCGGATGATCATGGCGGGCCTGTACCTCGTCGGCGACGTGCCCTTCCGGAACGTCCTGATCCACGGCCTCGTGCGGGACGCGCGCGGGCGCAAGATGAGCAAGTCCCTCGGGAACGTGATCGACCCCATGGAGATGATCGAGCGCTACGGGGCCGACGCCCTCCGCTTCGCGCTCGCCTGGATGGCCAGCCCCGACCAGCAGAACCTCCCGCTCAAGGAGGAGTCGATCGAGGCCGGCCGGAACTTCGCCAACAAGATCTGGAACGCGGCGCGCCTCGTGCTGCGGGCCTTCGAGCAGGGCCCGCCGGAGCTGCCGCCGCGCGAGCGGTGGACCCTCGCCGACCGCTGGCTCCTCTCGCGCCACCAGGCGTGCCTGGCCGAGGTCGACGCGGCCCTCGACGCGTACCGCCTGGACGCGGCGGCCCAGGCGATCCACCGGTTCCTCTGGTCGGAGTTCTGCGACTGGGGGCTGGAGGTGGCCAAGGGCCGGCTCTACGGGGAGGACCCCGAGGCGCGGGCCGACGCGGCGCAGGTGCTGGCCTGGGTCCTGGAGCGCACGCTCCGGCTCCTGCACCCGTTCATGCCGTTCGTGACCGAGGAGATCTGGCAGCGCCTGGGCGTGGGGGAGTCCATCGTCATCGCCCCGTGGCCCGAGGGGCGGCCGGAGGACCGGGACGCCGAGGCGGAGGCCGTCTTCGAGGAGCTGCGGGAGGTCGTGAGCGACGTCCGTGCCCTCCAGGCCGGGCTGCCGCCGGAGCTCAGGGGCAGCGTGGAGGTGGACGCCGGCGTGCGGTCCCGCCTCGGCCCGCTCGTCCCCGACCTGGAGCGCCTGGCCGGCGCGCGGATCGCGTTCGTCGAGCTGGACGGGGCCCGGGTGCGGGTCGCGGTCGACGACCCGGCGCGCCTGGAGGCGTTGGCCCGGAGCCGTCGCAAGCGCCTCGCCGAGGCCGAGGCGAAGCTGGAGCGCAAGCGGGCCAAGCTCGCGAACGAGGCGTTCCTCGCCAAGGCGCCGGCGGAGGTCGTGGAGAAGGAGCGGCGCGACGTGGCCGAGCTCGAGGCGGAGGCGGCGCGCCTGCGGGCCGAGCTCGAGCAGCTCGGATGACCGTGCGGTTCGCGGAGGCCCTCGCCGAGCTCGAGGCGCGCCAGCCCGAGCACATGCCGGAGCCGGACCTCGAGCGCATCCGCTCGCTCGCCGCGCTCCTGGACGACCCACAGCTCGCGTACCCCACGATCCACGTCACGGGGACGAACGGGAAGACGACGACGGCGCGCCTCGTCGCGGCGCTCGCCTGCGAGCACGGGCTCACGACGGGCCTGTTCACCTCACCGCACCTGCGCTCGGTGACCGAGCGGTTCGTCGTCTGCGGCGAGCCCATCGACGAGGAGACCTTCGCCGAGGAGTACGCGCACCTCCTGCCCTTCCTGCGCCTCGTCGACGAGCGGGTCGGTCGGGTGACGTACTTCGAGGCCCTCACGGCCCTCGCCTACCTGTGGTTCGCCGACAAGCCGGTCTCCCTCGGCGTGTTCGAGGTGGGGATGGGCGGTGCGTGGGACGCGACGAACCTCGTCGCCGGCGACGTCGCGGTGATCTGCCCCGTCGGGATGGACCACGTCGCGGAGCTCGGCCCGACCCTGGAGGACATCGCGCGGGAGAAGGCGGGGATCGTGAAGGCCGGCAAGGTGGCGGTGGTGCGTGAGCAGCCCGAGCCGGCGCTCCGGGTGATCGAGGGGCGGTGCGAGGAGGTGAGCGCTCGGCTGGTGCTGGAGGGTCGCGACTTCGGGCTGGCCTCGCGCGCGGTGGCCGTGGGGGGTCAGCTCGTCACGGTCGCGGGGGTCCACGGGCGGTACGAGGACCTCTTCCTCCCCCTCCACGGCGAGCATGCCGCACGGAGCGCCGCAGCCGCCCTCGCAGCCGTCGAGAGCCTCCTCGACCGGGCGCTGGACGAGGGCGCGGTGCGCCGGGCGGTGGGGGGCGCGACCTCGCCGGGCCGGCTCGAGGTCGTCGCGCGGCACCCGCTCGTGGTGCTGGACGGGGCCCACAACCCCCAGGCGGCCGAGGCGCTGGCCGCCGCCCTGCCCGAGGCCTTCGCCTGGGAGCGGCTGCACCTCGTGATCGGCGTGTTCTCCAACAAGGACCTGGAGGCGATCGCCGAGCACCTGGCGCCGCTGGCCGACCGGGCGTACGCCTGCCGGACGGCGAGCGTCCGTGCCCGGCCGGCCGAGGAGGTGGCCGCCGCGTTCTCCTCGCGGGGCGTTGCGACGCAGAGCTTCGGGAGCGTGGCGGAGGCGCTCGAGGCGGCGCGAGCGGCCGCCGACGAGACCGACCTCATCCTGGTGACGGGCTCCCTGTACACTGTCGCGGACGCCCGCCGAGCCCTGTTGGAGGAACCCTGACGATGGCCGACGCCTCGACCCTGCTCATCATCAAGCCGGACGCCGTGCGCCGCGGCCTCGTCGGCGAGGTCCTTCGCCGCGTCGAGGCCAAGGGGCTGCGGATCGCCGCGATGCGGATGACGACGATCGACCGCGACCTCGCCGAGCGGCACTACGAGGAGCACCGGGAGAAGCCGTTCTTCGAGGACCTGGTGGCGTTCATCACCTCCGGGCCCGTCGTCGTGGCCCGCCTGGAGGGGGAGCGCGCGGTCGAGGTGCTGCGGACGATGATGGGCCCGACGGACCCGGCGACCGCTCCGCCGGGCACGATCCGGGGCGACTTCGGCCTGCGGATCACCGAGAACCTCGTGCACGGGAGCGACTCTCCGGCCTCGGCCGAGCGGGAGCTCGCCCTGTTCTTCGGCTAGGGGGACGTCGTGCCCGACCTCGGGGCCGCGGTCCGCCGGATCGAGGCGTACCTGGACCGACACCTGGAGCGGCTGGACACGCCGGGGCTCTCGCTCGCGCTCACCGACCGGACCTCGACCCTGGCGGTGCTGCACCGAGGGTTCGCGAACCTCGACGCGCGCGAGACCGTCTCCGATCGGCACCGGTTCCAGATCGGCTCGATCAGCAAGGGCTTCACCGCCATGGCGCTCCTCCAGGGGCGGGAGGCGGGCTG